>WBOU01000004.1:0-282125 GCA_009268125.1 Chloroflexia bacterium SDU3-3
CCCCTGGCACCCGAGGGTGCAAATTGTCGAGCCAGAAACTCTGTAGCTGTTGGGTCTGCCGCGAGGGCGAGACCTTCAGATGGTCGCGGGTGTTGATTGAGCAACTTCGCTAGTCTACCACAGTCAGCCGTTCTTGTCAAATCGACTGGCGGTGGGTCCGACGGGCGTTTGGTCGCTCGTGAGCAACCGGCGTAGCATACCACCGTTGGTCGTTTGTGTCAAACGGGCCATTCGGCTCGGTGCGCGGCGCTGTTTGGTTGTTCGGGTTCCGGGCGGCACCGCCGCTCGCAACGAGGCGTACTATAGCACTCCACCGCGATGCTGTCAAATCGGCGTAAGGCGGGCCTTTTATCATCTCTACCGATCTGCGACAATCTAGGCTATGCTTAAAGCACGTTTGGCCGAGACTTTCGCTTTTTGAAACCCGAACGGCGGTGATCGTGCAGCTTCTTAATTCTCTGAAGGCGTGGGTCAAAGGGCAGCCCGCCTACTACGCGGCGCGGCGGCGGCTGGTCGAGCTTTCCACGCGGCATATCGCGGGACCGACCGCTAGCGCATCCGCCGAGGATGCGCTGGTGGTGGTATGCTTGGTGCGCAATGGCGAGCTGTTTGTCCGATCGTTCATAGAGCACTATATCGCCCTAGGCGCACGCCAGATAGTGCTTCTAGTCAACCGGCCCTCCGATCAAACCGTTGAGATCGCCCGCCGCTACCAGCAGGTCTCGATCCTGCGCTGCGACCTGCCGTTCAAGCGGTTCCAGTTCGACATGCGCGAGGCGATGGTGCGGCGCTACAGCAGGCGCGGCTGGGTGCTGTACGCCGATATCGATGAGCACTTTTACTACCCCCACGCCGACAGGCTGCCGATCCGCGAGCTGCTGCGCTACCTCAACCAGCACGGCTACACCGCAGTGGTCGCGCAGATGCTCGATATGTTCTCGGGCGACGCGCTCCAGGCGCACCGCAGCAGTGTGGATGATCGGCTGGCCGATTTCTACCAGTTCTACGACCTGAGCGCGATCGAGAAGTATGAGTATAGCTCGCGCTACACGGGCAAGAACACGGCCTCGAATCCGGCGATCAAAATCCACATGGGTGGTATCCGCAAGCTGCTATTTGGGGCCGAATGCCTGCTGATCAAGCACCCGCTGATGCTTATGACGCCTGACATGGTGGCCTTCGACGGGACGACCCACGATATCCGCAATGCCCGCGTGGCCGATTTTAGCTGCGTGCTGCTGCACTACAAGTTCATCAGCGCGCTGCCCGAGCAGACCGTGAGCGCCATCCAGGAGGGCCAGTACTGGCAGGGATCGGCGGAGTATCGGCTCTACCACAAGGTGCTGGAGCACAGCCCGAACCTCAGCATTCGCCAGCCAAGCTCGCTGCAGCTGCGCTCGGCGGATGACCTGATCGACCAGGGCTTTATGGTGGTCTCGCCCGCCTACGAGGACTGGGTACGGCGCGAACAGCAGGGCTAGGCCGCAGCGCGCACCCGGCGCAAAATGTCGGTATAATTTTGAGCCGAGACGTCGAGCTGGAAAAGAAGAGGCCGCGCGTGCGCCCACAGCGACACGCCTTTCGCGCCGCGCTCGCGGGTGTCCGCGCCGCGTGGTGGCAATTCGAGATCCTGAGGAAGGCACTATTATGACAACAGAGGAATGGCCGGATAGCCGCACATTCTGGGGCAAGCGCCGCGTGGTGGTGGCTGGCGGCGCTGGCTTCCTGGGCAGCTTTGTGGTAGCGAAGCTGCGGCAGCGCGGGGCGGGCGAGGTGTTCGTGCCGCGCAGCCGCGAGTACGATCTGACGCAGCTGGATGCGGTGCAGCGGCTGCTGCGCGATACCAAGCCCGATATCGTGATCCACATGGCCGCCAAGGTGGGCGGGATCGGGGCCAACCAGCTCTACCCCGCCGAGTTCTTCTACGACAACCTGATGATGGGCGCGCAGCTGATGCACGAGAGCTACAAGGCCGGGATCGAGAAGTTCGTGGCGATCGGCACGGTCTGCGCCTACCCGAAGCACACGCCGGTGCCCTTCCGCGAGGAAGACCTGTGGAACGGCTACCCCGAGGAGACTAACGCGCCCTATGGGCTGGCCAAGAAGATGCTGCTGGTGCAGAGCGAGGCCTACCGCCAGCAGTACGGCTTCAACTCGATCTACCTGCTGCCCGTGAACCTCTATGGCCCGCGCGACAACTTCGACCCGGCCAGCTCGCACGTCATCCCAGCGATCATCCGCAAGTGCCTAGAGGCCAAGGAGAAGGGTGCGCCTAGCATCGAGGCCTGGGGCGACGGCTCGCCGACGCGCGAGTTCCTGTATGTCGAAGATGCCGCCGAGGGGATCGCGCTGGCCGCCGAGCGCTACAACCAGAGCGAGCCGGTGAACATCGGCAGCAGCTTCGAGATCAGCATCCGCGACCTGACCGAGCTGATCGCGCGGCTGACCGGCTACGAGGGCAAGATCGTGTGGGACACATCGAAGCCCAACGGCCAGCCGCGCCGCAAGCTGGATGTGAGCCGGGCCGCCGCGCGCTTTGACTTCCGCTCATCCACGCCGTTCGAGCGCGGCCTGCGCGACACGATCGACTGGTACATCCAGCAGCACAAGGCCGAAACCCAGGTGCTGCAGCCCTAGCCGACGATCAGCACGATGGCCGCAAGGATGCACAGCAGGCCAAAAAGCTGGCTGCGGCGCAGCTTTTCATGCAGCACGCCCCAGGCCAGCAGCACGGTGGAGGCTGGATAGAGCGAGGACAGCACCGACGCGATATCCAGCCCGCCGAGCTGGCTGGACAGCACGAAGAAGACATTCCCGAAAATATCGAGCAGCGCGCTGAGCGCGATAATGCCCAGCGCAGGCGGGGAGATCGCGAGGCGGCGGCGCTGGGCCAGCACGGTGCTGGCGTTGATTAGCAGGTTGACCGTGCGCGCCACCACCAGCGGCCAGTAGGTGCCGCCCGCCGCGCCCGCGTGGTTGATCAGGATGAAGAAGGTGCCGAAGCCGCAGCCGGCGGCGACCGCCAGCCATAGCCCCTTGGGCGAGGCGCCGCGCGCGCCCGACTGCGAGACCAGCCAGATGCCCAGCAGCGCCACCGCGAAGCCGAGCAGGCGCTGTGGCCCCGGCAGCGCCACGGTGAGCGCGGCAAACAGCACCGGCAGCGCGGCGGCGATCACCGCCGAGGTGGGGGCCACCACCGCCGCCTGGCCCAGCGCGAGGCCGCGGTAGAGCATGGCGAGGCCCAGCGCGCCACCCACGCCCGCTGCAGCCGCCCACAGCAGCTGGCCACCGGCGGGCAGCGGCTCGCCGGTGGCCAGCGCCAGCCCGACCAGACAGACTATGCCAAACGCCGCGCTGAGCGTGAGCACCCACGGCAGCGCCACTCGCCGCGCCGCCAGCCCACCGCAGAAATCGCCCCCGCCCCATGTAAGCGCCGAGATCAGCCCCAAAACCGCCGCAGTGCTATCGCCCACGCAGAAACTCCTCCACCGACTGCTCGGGCGTGATCGCGCCCGCCAGAACGGCATCGTTGTAGGTGCGCTTCCAGGTCGCGAGCATGGGGGTGGCGGTGCGGAACTCGGCAAAGATGATGCGGGCCACACCCCCGCAGGCCAGCATGCCCGAGTCGACAAAGTCGGCGGCGGCGCGCTCGCGGTCGTAGGGCAAGCGCTGGATCTCGGCGTGCCAGCGCTCGCCCAGCCAGGTCATGCGGGCGTAGGAGGCCCGCGCGTCGCCATCGAAGGGCATGCCGACCGCGCCGCAGTTCACCACCAGCGTGTCATCCAGGCTGCGGATGAGCGGGCGGTGGGTGTGGCCGCACACAAACAGCGGCGGCGGCGGCGCGATCTGCTGGCGCAGCACCTCGTCGGGCGTGTCCACCAGGATGTTGGCGCGGTCGTGCAGCATGGAGGCGTGCACCACGCGCACCTCGCCGCCGTCGGGAGCCTCCAGCCGAATGATGGTCGGCATGGCCGCCAGCACGCCCGCGTCGCCCAGCTGGGCCGCTGTCCAGCGCACGTGCGCACGGACCGCCTCGGTTAGGTCCTGGGCGGGCGCAGGGTTGGCCGCGATGTCGATCACATACTGCTCGTGGTTGCCGCGCAGCACCTGCCAGCCATCCTGGCGCTGGCGCTCCAGCACGAAGGCCAGACACTCGCGCGAGCGCGGCCCGCGGTTGACGATATCGCCCGCCACCACCACCGCATCGGGGTGCCAGCGCGCGATATCATCGGCCACGGCGCGCAGCGCGGCCAGGTTGGCGTGGATATCGGAGAGAACCGCAAGTTTCACAGCTAGTCCTTGTATTCAGCATGAGGAAGGGTAGAATCGCGCACGGCTGGCGGCGGTGCCAGGGGCAACACGGGGCCATCACACGGGGGAGCATTGCCATGTCAATAGTATAGCACTTGCCCCTAGCAGCAAAGCGGCGTATACTAAAACGTGTACCGGAATCGTGTAAGGACACGCCTATGTTCCGCCTCGGCATCGGCCCGCGAATCCTCGGCAGGGCCGCGCTGCGCCGCCAGACCGAGCCGCGCGAGGGCGAGCCAGGCCCGCAGGCCAGCCAGCAGCTGCAGCTGCGCGACGCGCTGCGCTACCTGGGCGGGCTAGGCGTAGGCGGCTACCGCCTGCCCGACACGCTGGCCGCGCCCGACGGCACGCAGCCGGATGCCGCGCTCGGGGCCGCGCTGGGCGCGCAGGCCCGCACGTGCGGCATCCGGCTCTCCTTCCACCCCGGCCTGCACACCGCGCTGGCCGCCCCCGACGCTGCCGTGGCCCAGGCCGCCCTGGCCGAGGTCGAGCGCTGCGCCGCACTGCTCGACGCCCTGGCCGCCGCCGACGGCGTGATCGTGCTGCACGTGGGCGGGGCGCAGGGCGGCCACGAGGCGGCGCTGGCGCGCTTCGCCGCCCGCCATGCCGCGCTGTCGGCGCGGGCGAGGCACTACGTGGCCGTCGAGGCCGACGACCACAGCTTCGACATCGCCGCGCTGCTGTGGCTGGCCCGCACCTGCCGCGTACCGCTGATCTTCGACAGCCTCCACTTCCAGCTGCACAACCCGCAGCGGCTGCGGCTCGACGAGGCGCTGGGGCTAGCCCTCGCCACCTGGCCCGCGGGCAGGCGGCCCAAGATCCACCTGAGCACCCAGCGCACCGAGGCCCACCTGCGCCCTGGCCGGGGCGGGCGGGGCGACCAGATCATCCCGCCCCGGCGCGGCCAGCACGCCGATTTCCTCAACCCCTTCGAGGTGGCCGCGCTGCTGCGGCAGGCCCACGGCCTCGGCCAGTTCGACATCATGATCGAGGCCAAGGCCGCCGACCTGGCCCTGCTGCGCCTACGCGACGATCTGCGCACACTGGCCCCCGACGTGGCCGCGCTGGAAGAGCCGCCCCATGTTTGAGCACCCGCCATCCACCCCCGCGCTAGTGGCCATCCTGCCGCGCCGCGCCGACCTCGCGCTGGCGCGCGACGCGGGCTGGTACCGCATCCCCCTGCGCCGCACCCCCACTGGCGCTGGCGCGGCCATCCTGGCCTTCTACTTGCCCGCGTGCTTCGGCCCAATGCGCTGGTCGGTGCGCTGGGCCGCCGAGGTGCGCGGCATTCGCACCTGCACCAGGGCCGAGCTGCTGCCCGGCCAGCCGCGCCACCCCCGCGCCGCTGAGCTATACCTGCGCTACGACATCGGCCCGCTGCTGCCCCTGCCAGCACCCATCCCCAGCGCCAGGCTGCGCCGCATCAGCTTCATACCCACCACGCTGGGCCAGCTGCTGCGCGCCGCCGATGTGCGCGAGCTCTGGCACCCCGAGGACGCCGCCGCCGCCGAGGTCTGGGGCGCGGGTCTGGCGGGCCGCAGCATCCACACTGCCCAAGAGAAGGAAAAAAGTAGCCCGCCTCACCACGCCACACCTTCTCTACGGTAGAGATCATGACCCGTGCGCCAGCGCAGCACCTTCGCCGGATGGGATGGGCCGTTTGCGTCACGCCGGAAGCCGTTTGCGTCACGCCGGAAGCCGTTTGCAGCACACCGGAACCCAATTGCAGCACACCGGAACCCAATTGCAGCACACCGGAACCCAATTGCAGCACCCCGGAACCCAATTGCGTCACCCCGGAACCCAATTGCAGCACACCGGAACCCAATTGCAGCACCCCGGAACCCAATTGCGTCACCCCGGAACCCAATTGCAGCACACCGGCCTCGACCATCCAGCGAAGGTGCACCCATATGCCTACTGGCCATGATCTGCACCGCAGCGGGAAGGCCTCGCCAAATGCAGGCAGATCGATTTTCCTTGGTGCCTTTGTACCTTTGTGGTAAACAGTTCTCTCCCTTCGCGTCTTCGCGCCTTCGTGGTATTCGTTTTCTTTCGTTGCCTTGGTGGCAAAACGATTGGCATCGCACCGCCTAACAGCGAGGTTTGACGCCTACTACACACCATGCTAGGATACAGAAACACAGCAAAGGGAAGACCTATGGCCACGATCACTGTGAGCTTGAAAGTTCTGCCGGGCGGCCTTGTCGGCAAGGCCGAGGTGTACGCCGCCGTGGACCGCGCGATCGCCGTGGTGCAGGCATCCGGCCTGGTCCACCTGGTCGGCCCCAGCGAGACCACCATCGAGGGCGAGTACGACGAGGTGATGGCCGTGGTCAAGCAGGCCCAGCTGGCCGCGCTGGATGCCGCGCCGCGCATCTTCACCCAGATCGGCGTGGACTGGAACCCCCAGGGCACCAGCATCGACGAAAAGCTAGAGAAGTACCGCTAGGCTATGCACACCATCATCGTCGCCAACGCGCCCGACCTCGATCTGACGCCCTACCTCGACATGGTGCGCAGCGCCGACTACCTGATCGGGGCCGACGGCGGCGGGCAGACCCTGCTGCGCGCGGGCGTGCTGCCCCAGGTGGTGATCGGCGACCTCGACTCGCTCGACCAGGCCAGCGAGGCCGAGCTGACCGCCCGCAAGGTCGACCTGCGCCGCTACGCCCGCGAGAAGGACGAGACCGACCTTGAGCTGGCGCTGCTGCACGCCGCCACCATCGGGTCGGACCAGATCGACGTGCTGGGCGCGCTCGGCGGGCGCTGGGACCACACCCTGGCCAACATCGGGCTGCTGGCCCACCCCGCCCTGGCCGGGCGCAGGGTGCGGCTGCTGGCCCCGCGCCAGATGCTCTACCTGGTGCCGCCCCACACCCGCGTGGAGTTCGGCGGCGCGCAGGGCGACACCATCTCGCTGCTGCCGCTCAGCCCCGCCGTGCACAACGTGACCACCTATGGTATGCTCTACCCGCTGGCCCAGGCCACGCTCTACGCCAACCAGGCGCGCGGCATCAGCAACGTGCTGATCGAGCCGCCGGGCGGCGTGGCCACCGGCGAGGGCGCGCTGATCGTGGTGCAGCACAGCGACGGCGGCGCGCACCAGTGGAACGCGCAACGCGGGTAGGAGAGAGGGCATGACACAAGCGCCAAGGTCAGGTCAACCCGACCAGAAAAAGAAGAAGCCGCAGAAGCAAGGCTCGTGGCTCGGCACGATCATCTTCCTGGTGTTTGTGCTGGCCCGCCCGGCCATGTCGCTGTTCAAGAACATCCAGGGCATGGGCAGCAATGTCCCGCTCATCCTGGGCGGCATCGCCGCGCTGGTGGGGGTGGGCGTGGTGGCCGCGCTGGTGGTGCGGCGGATCAACGCATCCAGCCCCACCGCGCCCGACATCGCGCAGTACACCGCGCGATCCAGCTACCCCACGCCCAGCGCGCCGCGCTACCCGACGGCGCAGCGGCTGCCGCCGCCCAGCCCCATGCCCAGGCCGCCAACATTTGAGCCGCTGGTCTCGCGGCCTGTACTGCTGGTGGGCGCGGCGGGGCTGGTGCTGCTCGGGCTGCTGGCTATCATCCTCCTCACCCCACAGGCAGGCATATGAGCGAATTCGACGCCTTCGCGCGCTTCTACGACGCTGACTACGGCAGCTTTTTGGACGACCTGCCCTTCTACCGCGCGCTGGCGCGGCGCACCGGAGGCCCGGCCATCGAGCTGATGTGCGGCAGCGGGCGGCTGCTGGCCCCGCTGGCGCAGGAGGGCGTGGCTATCACCGGCGTCGACATCTCGCCCGCGCTGCTCACCACGGCGCGGCGCAGGCTGGAGGCGCTGGGCCTGGGCAAGAAGGTGACGCTGGAGATCGGCGACGTGCGCCAGCCGCTGCCCGGCGGCCCGTACAACCTGGCCTTCGTGGCGATCAACTCGTTCATGCACCTGGGCAGCAGCGAGGACCAGCTGGCCGCGCTCGCCAGCGTGGCGCAGGCGCTGGACACCGGCGGCGTGCTGGCGCTCGACCTGTTCAACCCCGACCCGCGCGAGCTGCTGCGGCAGAACGGCGAGCTGGTGCTCGACAAGGATTTTGTGATGGAGGACGGCACGCCGGTGCAGAAGTTCGTGTCGCAGAGCGTGGATATGGCCGAGCAGATCAGCCATGTGACCTTCATCTACGACGAGCTGGTGGATGGCTTCGTGCGGCGCACCACGCTGCCCTTCGACATGCGCTGGCTCTACCGCTTCGAGCTAGAGCACCTGCTGGCCCGCTGCGGGCTGGAGCTAGAGGCGCTGTACGGCAGCTACGAGCTAGACGACTACGACCAGAGCAGCCCGCTGATGCTGGCCGTGGCGGTAAAGCCTTGACAGCCGATTCTGGCGTGGTATAATATACTCCTTGCGACATTCGGGGATGCCTGGCTTCGACAGGGGACGATGTCGTAGGTTGCAAGCCGAGCCGCCCAGTCTCGTTAAAGGGGCAACGGCTTAACTGCCAACAAGAACAACACTCGCGTTGCCGCTCCGGCATTCGCGATGGCTGCCTAATCTAGTGTAGCCCGTTCGCCCGCCCTCAGCCCGATGGGGCGGAGCGAACGCAGACAGTCGGGCTGCTCTCAGTGTATCGCCTGCTAAGCTGAGCTAAGATAAGCGGGATGGCTCAAAGGTCGCCTTGTTCGGGGTGTGGCCGCGAGCGACATGAAACAACGGACTACGCTTGTAGACGCCTGCGTCTAAATCTTCTGGACGGGGGTTCGATTCCCCCCATCTCCACCAAACAGCGGGCAGCCCGGCCACCACGGTCGGGCTGCCCGCCTTTTTGCGCCTAGCGCACATGCTCGCGGTCGAAGCCCACCACCCGCAGCACTGGGGCGGGCGGCTTCTGCACACGGTAGCTGTGGTAGCCCATCAGCAGCGCGCTGGTGCATGTCTCCAGCTCATCGTCGAAATGCAGCATCAGGGCGCGGTCGCTGGACATGGCCAGCTGCCAGAGCAGCTGGAGCTTGGCAGGCACCCCGCCTGCGGCGCGCACACGGCTCTGGCGGATGGCCAGCTGGTGCTTGCGCAGGTAGTCCAGCAGCACCTCGGGCTGGCCGTGGGCGCTGCACACCCAGAACTGGCCCTCATCCTGATACTGGCGCAGCAGATCCTTGGCCACCGGGTGGAAGGCCTTGCTGGTGAGCGTGCGGTCGAAGTCGAACACGGCCATGAACGGCAGGGCGTGCTGCCGCAGCAGCGCCAGCGCGTCGTGATCCTGAAACGCCGCCATGTGCTCGCCGCGCTCGAAGCCGGGGATGACGCGGCGAGCCTTCAGCACCTTGCGCATGCGCAGCGACATGAGCCGCATGTAGTCGGGCCAGCCCACCCCCAGCGTGGCGAACAGCGCCTCGGCGCGCTCGCGGTCGGCGGTGGCCTGCCGCATGATGTTTTTGAGGTAGATCATCTCGCGCCGCACCAGCAGCAGCTTGCCCAGACCCTTGGGGTTGAGCGACTGGATCTCCTCGTCGCTAAAATCGAGATATGGCTCCATCCTGCGTCCTCTGCGCTTGTGCTACGATACGGCGATATGGCGCTATTGTACCCAAGATCGGGAGGTGATCGTTATGTACCCATCACGCGACCGCGCGGCCACGCTGGGGCGCGAGGCGGCAGAGATCCTGCGCCAGGGCGGCTATCGCAGCCCGGGCGGGGCGGATGTGGAGCTGCGCCCACTGATCGAGCGCGCCAGGGCGGCGACCGAATCGTACCCCGCCGAGCGCGCGCTGCCCGCCGCCCAGCCGGGGGATCACCCGACGAGCATTCGGGTGGTGAACGAGAGCACGCTGGCGGCGGCGCAGGGGCTGGTGGCCAGCGGTAGGCGCTGCGCCGTGCTGAACTTCGCCTCGGCGCGCAACCCCGGCGGCGGCTGGCTGGGTGGTGCCCGCGCCCAGGAGGAGTCGCTGGCGCGGGCCTCGGCGCTGGTGCCCTGCATCGAGGGCGACCCGATGTACGAGCGCCACCGCCACATGAGCGACGCGCTCTACACCAGCAGCCTGATCTACTCGCCCGATGTGCCGGTGTTCCGCGACGCGGCGGGCTTGCTGCTCGACACACCGTATCTGGTGGACTTCATCACCGCGCCCGCCGTGAACGCCGGGGTGGTGCTGGATCGCGCGCCCCAGCGCGGGCCGGAGATAGCGGCGGCCATGCGCGAGCGGGTGGGCCGCGTGCTGGCGGTGGCCGCAGCCCACGGCTGCCCGGCCCTGGTGCTGGGGGCATGGGGCTGCGGGGTGTTCCGCAACGACCCGGCGGCGGTGGCGAACATGTTCGCCCAGGCGCTGGCCGGGCCGTTCCGGGGCGCGTTCGCCCAGGTGGTGTTCGCCGTGCTCGACTCCTCGGCGGAGCGGCGCTTCATCGGGCCGTTCGAGCGGGCGTTTGGAGGGCAACGTTAACCACGAAGACGCGAAGGCGCGAAGGCGAAGACCTTTTTACCACCAAGACTCCAAGATTTTGAACATGGGCAACCCTAGCCACGAAGGTGCGACGATACGAAGGTTTGAAAAACCGCTACCGTAGCAGCGGCAGGCTGCCGGTGAGCTTGTTGATGGCTTTCTTGGGGCCATGGATGGCGAGGCCGAGGAAGAACAGCTCCTCCAGCGGCATGGTGGCGATCTTGGCCGCGTACTCCTCGTAGAGGCCGCTGGACTGGGCGGCGTTGCTAAAGCCGATCACCAGCACATCCTCGGCGGCGGCGGCGCGACGCTGGATCTGGGTGAGCGCCTCGCGCGGGGCCTGCAGGATGGGCAGCACCACCTGGGCCATGCCTGTGTGGGGCTGGCCCGCGCTATCCACCACATCGGGGCGCAGGCAGTCCTCCATGCGCTGGCCGAGCGTGACGCCCAGGTAGGCCACGGTGTTGGCCACAATCCCCACCGGCAGCTCGCTATCCACCACGATCACTGACTTGGTCTCGCCTGACATGGTTGCTTCTCCTGCTATATGTTAAAATTGTATCCAATCCAAACCTATTGTAGAAAAGAGCACCCGATATGTCAATCTTCGCATCGCAGAACGCGCCCGCCACTGCCGCCGAGCGCATCGCCGCCGCCATTCGGCAGGAGATCGAGGGCGGCATGATCGGCGTGGGCGAGCCGCTGCGCCAGGAGGAGATCGCGGCGCGCTTCGCGGCCAGCCGCATCCCTGTGCGCGAGGCGCTGCGCCTGCTGGAGGCCGAGGGTCTGGTGAAGATCTACCCCAGCAGAGGCGCGTATGTCACCATCCCCGCCCCCGAGAGCATCCGCGAGCTGTACGAGATCCGCGCCCTGCTGGAGTGCGAGGCGCTGCGGCTGGCCCTGCCAAACCACATCCCCTACGACATGCGCCAGGCCGAGCAGCGCGTGGCCCTGCTAGATGAGGCCGAGGACAGCGCGACCTGGAGCCAGCTGGACGAGGAGCTGCACGCCATCCTCTACCAGCCCGCCCAGCGCCCGCAGCTGCTGGAGCTGATCGCCGCGCTGCGACGGCGCGTAAACCACTTCTACTACCTGGCCCACCGCCCCAGCGACTACCGCGCAGGCTGCCAGGCCGAGCACCGCGCCCTGCTGGCCGCCTGCCGCTCGGGCGACGCCGCCCAGGCCACGCAGGCACTGGCCGAGCACCTGCGCCACGCGGGCGAGGTGGTGGCCAGATACAGCGCCCAGGTGCGTATCCCGCGCTAGCATGCTATACTTGCCTCGCCTCACGGGGCCGTAGCTCAACGGAAGAACAATTGCCTTGCTCAGGCGAAAGGGTGAAGGTTCGAGTCCTTCCAGCCCCTCCCGCTGGGACGGTAGCTCAAAGGAAGAGCGGCGGGTTCATAACCCGAGGGGTGGGGGTTCGAGTCCCCCGCGTCCCGCCCAATCGACACATACGGGGCTATAGCTCAAAGGAAGAGCAGCGCTCTGCAAAAGCGTATGGGTGGAGGTTCAAGTCCTCCTAGCCCCTCCCTCGCGGGAGCCTAGCGATCATCCCGCCCTAAGGTAGTATCTAGGGGGCTGTAGTTCAAGGGAAGAACGCCACCATGTCAAGGTGGAGCGTGGAGGTTCAAGTCCTTCCGGCCCCTCCCCCTGGGGACCGCGCCCAGGCAAAAGGCGCAGCCATACCAGCACGAGCGAGCGAGCGACGATGACCTACCCCTTCAGCCAGGATGAGCTAGCGACATGCCTGCGGGTGCTGCAGGCCGTGGCCGACGACCCGGCCATGATCAACGAGCACGAGCGCTTCAAGGCCCTGGTGGCCAAGATCCACCAGGTGGGCAAGCGCCAGCAGCGCGCCGCCCGCGCCGCCGAGCGCACCGCGCAGGACAGCGCCGCGCTGGGCACGGCCCAGATGCGCAGGCACCAGCTTCAGCTCGGGCCGCCCGCGCTGCCCGCGCCGCAGCCGAGCCAGCCCGCCACGCTGCACGCCGCGCGCCCCTGCTACTGCTGCAAGCGCCCGTTCACCCAGGTGCACTTCTTCTACCATATGCTCTGCCCCGAGTGCGCGGCGCTGAACTACGCCAAGCGCCACCAGCGCGCCGACCTCGCGGGCCGGGTCGCGCTGGTCACCGGCGGGCGGGTGAAGATCGGCTACGAGGTGGCGCTGCGGCTACTGCGCGACGGCGCGCGGGTGATCGTGACCACGCGCTTCCCGCAGAGCGCGGCGATGCGCTTCGCCGCCGAGGCCGACTTCGAGGCATGGGCCGGGCGGCTGCAGATCTACGCGCTCGACCTGCGCCACATCCCCACCGTCGAGGCCTTCGCGCGCCACCTGGCCGCCAGCGAGCCAGCGCTCGACATCCTGATCAACAACGCCGCGCAGACGATCAAGCGCCCCGCCGGGTTCTACCGCCACCTGCTGGAGCAGGAGGGCAAGCCAGCGCCCGCGCATGTCGCGCCGCTGCTGCCCGCCGCGCCCATGCCCAGCGCGCCGCTGCTGGAGGCCACGCCGGGCTACCAGGGCGCGCTGCCCGCCCTGCGCGACTACTTCCCCGAGGGCCTGCTGGACCTGGATGGGCAGCAGGTAGACCACACGCCCACCAACAGCTGGGTGCTGCGGCTCGACCAGGTGGGCACGGTGGAGCTGCTAGAGGTGCAGCTGGTCAACGCCATCGCGCCGTTCGTGCTGGCCGCCCAGCTCAAGCCGCTGATGCTGCGCTCGCCGCACGCCCGCCGCTTCGTGGTGCATGTCTCGGCCATGGAGGGCCAGTTCAGCCGCGCGAGCAAGACGGTCTACCACCCCCACACCAACATGGCCAAGGCCGCGCTGAACATGCTCACCCGCACATCCGCCGCCGACTATGCCCAGGACGGCATCTACATGAACAGCGTGGACACCGGCTGGGTGACGGACGAGAACCCCGCCGAGAAGCGCGACCGCATCATCGAGCGCAGCGGCTTCACCCCGCCGCTGGACAATATCGACGGCATGGCCCGCATCTACGACCCGATCGCCCAGGGCGTGGGCAGCGCCGAGACGCCGCTCTACGGCCACTTTCTCAAGGACTTCCGCCCCTTCCCCTGGTAGCCCTGTGACCCTAGCTGACACAGGGCCATGCTAGATTTTGGCCGTCATTCAGCCAAGGAGCAACACACATGGGAATCTACGAGCACCCCGACACGATCGACGGCATCCGCATCACCGCCTGGGATGCGGAGAAGCCAGACCTGACCGGCGAGGCCTACTCGATCGCACTCGACTACGACGATGGAGTGCGCGGCGCGACCTGGGTAGACACCTTCGCCGGGCTGCTAGAGGCCGTGCCCGGCGAGCAGATCCAGGGCATGGTGGTGGGCTGCTGGGAGGAGGCCTACGACGCCAATGGCGCAGCGGAGGCGATCGTGGAGGCGCTGGTGAGCGCCAGCGAGCAGCTGCCCAACCTGCGCGCCCTGTTTTTCGGCGACATCACCGGCGAGGAGTGCGAGATCTCGTGGATCCAGCAGACCGACATCTCGCCGCTGTTTGGCGCGTTCCCGAAGCTGGAGTACCTGCGGGTGCGCGGCGGCGGCGGCCTGGCGGTAGGCAGCATCCGCCACGCCAGCCTGAAGACGCTGATCGTGGAGGCGGGCGGCCTGCCCAGCGCAGTGGTGCGGGCCTGCTGCGCCGCCGACCTGCCCGCGCTGGAGCACCTGGAGATCTGGCTGGGCACCGCCGAGTACGGCGGCGACGCCACGCCCGAAGATGTGGCCCCGCTGCTGGCCGGGCAGGGCTTCCCCAGCCTGCGCTACCTGGGCCTGCGCGACAGCGAGATCGTGGACCAGATCGCCCCGCTGGTGGCCAGCGCGCCGATTGTCGAGCGCATCCAGGTGCTGGATCTCTCGCTGGGCACGCTCACCGACGCGGGTGCGCAGGCCCTGCTCGAAAGCCCCGCCGTGGCCAAACTGCAGAAGCTCGACCTGCACCACCACTACTGCTCGGATGCGATGATGGAGCGGCTGGCCAAGCTCGGGCCGGAGGTCGACCTGGACGATCAAGAAGAGACCGACGACGACGGCGACGGCGATGTGTGGCGCTACGTGGCGGTAAGCGAGTAGCGAGAGCCAAGGAGGGGCCAGTGACCATCTACGAGCACGCAGACACTATCGACGGGCTGCCCGTCACCGAGTGGAACCCCGACGAGCCAGGCTGCGATGGTGTGGCCTACGCCATCCGCATCGACTACGACCAAGCCGAGGAAGGCCTCACCTGGGTCGATGTCTTCGCCAGCTTGCTCGACAGCGTGCCAAACGAGCAGATCCAGGGCATGGTGGTGGGATGCTGGGAAGAGGCTTTCGATAACGGCGCTTCCGAGGCCATAGTCGAGGCGTTGGTGAGCGCCAGCGAGCGTCTGCCCAACCTGCGCGCCCTGTTTTTCGGCGACATCACCGGCGAGGAGTGCGAGATCTCGTGGATCCAGCAGACCGACATCTCGCCGCTGTTTGGCGCGCTCCCGAAGCTGGAGTACCTGCGGGTGCGCGGCGGCGGCGGCCTGGCGGTGGGCAGCATCCGCCACGCCAGCCTGAAGACGCTGATCGTGGAGACGGGCGGGCTGCCGGGCGATGTGGCGCGAGCCTGCTGCGCCGCCGACATGCCCGCGCTGGAGCACCTAGAGCTATGGCTGGGCACCGAGCGCTACGGCGGCACCAGCGCGCCCGAGGATGTGGCCCCGCTGCTGGCAGGCCAGGGCTTCCCCAAGCTGCGCTACCTGGGCCTGCGCGACAGCGAGATCGTGGACCAGATCGCCCCGCTGGTGGCCAGCGCGCCGATCACCCAGCGCATCCAGGTGCTGGATCTCTCGCTCGGCACGCTCACCGACGCGGGCGCGCAGGCCTTGCTGGAAAGCCCCGTCATCGCCAAGCTGCAGAAGCTCGATCTGCACCACCACTACTGCTCCGACGCGATGATGGAGCAGCTGTCCAAGCTCGGGCCGCAGGTGGATGTCAGCGATCAGCAGAAGCCCTACAACCACAGCGGCGAGCTGTGGCGCTACGTGGCGGTAAGCGAATGAAGGTGGTGGTCGTCGGCAACCCCGGCAGCAGGCGGGTGGAGCTGCTCCAGGCCGCGCTGGCCGGGCTGGGCATGCCGCCCGCCGCGCTGGTGAGCTACGCCGACCTGCTGCAGGGTCGCGCCGAGCTGGCCCAGCACATGTGCGCAGGCGACCTGCTGCGCATCGAGTCGCCGGGGAAGGATGACGAGGTCGAGCGGCTGCTGCTGGCCGCAGGCGCGCGGGCCGCCGCCGAGGAGGGCGCGTTCGCGCATATGGACGCCCGGCAGCTGGCCGCGCTGGCCCACGAGAAGGGCGAGATCCTGCTGCCCCGCCAGTGGTACCACGGCCTGCTGGCCGCGCTGGCCCTGCTGAAGCGCCAGATCGCAGCGTGCCCGCCCCACCGCGCCATGGCCGACCCCGACGACATCGCCGCCATGTTCGACAAGCCCGAGAGCCACCGCCGCATGCTGGCCGCCCAGGTGGCCGTGCCCCGCACCCTGGGCACGCCGCGCTGCTACGACGAGCTGTCCGAGGCCATGGCCCGCGAGCGCTGCCCCCGCGTGTTTGTGAAGTTGGCCCACGGCTCCAGCGCGTCGGGCGTGGTGGCCTACCAGGTGGGCGGCGGGCAGCACATGGCCACCACCACGGTGGAGATGCAGCGCGGCGGCGATGGCGCGATCCGCCTGTTCAACAGCCGCCGCATCCGCAGCTACCGCGACCAGCGCGAGATCGCGGCGCTGATCGACGCGCTGTGCCGCCACCGCGCCCACGTGGAGCAGTGGCTGCCCAAGGCGGGCATGGCGGGCATGGCCTTCGACATGCGCGTGCTGGTGGTGGCAGGCCAGGCCCGCCACACGGTGGCCCGCATGAGCCGCAGCCCCATGACCAACCTGCACCTGCTGAACAGCCGGGGCGACGCGGGCGCGGTGGCTGAGCGCATGGGCGGCGCGGCCTGGGCCGCCGCCATGGCCGCCTGCCAGCGGGCGGCGGCCTGCTTCCCGCGCAGCCTGCACGCCGGGGTCGACCTGCTGATCGCGCCCGACTTCCGCCGCCACGCCGTGCTGGAGATCAACGCGTTTGGCGACCTGCTGCCCGGCATCACCCACCAGGGGCACGACACCTACACCGCCGAGCTGCTGGCCGCGCTGGGGGAGGAGAGCCGCTAACCACGAAGGCGCGAAGGGCAGAACGATGTACCACCAAGGCTCCAAGACGCCAAGAAGGGGAAACCGTTAACCACGAAGACGCGAAGGCACGAAGGGGATGAAAGAAGCGATTCATCACTAAGACGCGAAAGATTTTTACCACCAAGACACCAAGGAAACAAACGGTAATAGAAAATGGCGATGGGCCAGCCCTCCCCACCCGGCCCATGCGGCGAAGGTGCCGCAGAAGTTTTGATGGCCATATGCACGAACACCAGCAGCCAGGAAATGGCACTGGAACGCCTAAAATTGGGGGTTCGAAGGGGGCATCGTCCCCTCGCGGGGTTCATAGGGGCCAGCCCCTATGAACCCCGCGTAGGGCACACACAACCAATCACGAGGAACCATTATCATCGAAGCGCCAACGGTCGGCCCGACCGGGCAACGCTGCAAGCATTGCCTACGGTCGACCTATCTCGACCCCACCCGAAAAGCACACAGCGCTATGCGCAAGGAGGCCCACATGAGCGTGCGACTGCTGAGCGACCCACACGGGCTATTCTACGATATCTTCGACATGTTCGAGTCGGCACTGGATGGTGAGCAGTGGACCGACCGCTGGCCATGCGGCGCAAACCGCAAGATCGCCGTGGGCGACACGGCCTTTATCGTGGTGGCGGGCGAGCAGGGCAGCCCGGCGATCTTCGCCCGCGCCCAGGTCATCGCTGCCGACGAGCGCGACCAGGTGCGGCTGCTCGACCCGGATAGCGCCGACCTGAGCGAGGCCTACTGCCGCAACGTGCTGGGGGCCGACCCGCAGATCCTGTTTGTGCGCATCGTGGTCGACAGCGTGGTGAACCCCTTCGCCGCCGACGCCGAGGGCGAGGATCTGGAGGAGCTGCTGGCCCTGGCCGAGCTGGACCAGCCCGCATGCGTGGGCACCGACCTGCCCGCCATGGCGCTCTCCGGCGAGGCGCTGCCGGAGGCCTGCGCCGCCCTGGTGCAGGAGCGCTGGGAGGGCCAGATCATCGCGCGCGAGCCGCACGGCAAGGCCACCCGGCTGCCCACCAAGGAGGAGTAGCGGGCAGAACTCACTCAATGATCACGATGCAACCCCACAGTTATAGGGGCGGATTTTATGTCCGCCCACAGTGCATTGTATGCATCGGATGCCACACGATGAGTCAATGCACCCAATAAACCATAGCGGGCGGGCACGAGATCCGCCCCTACGGCATTGTGGAATGCAGCAATATCGATGGATTAGGCTCGACCCAATTTCCATTCCTGATCCCTGCCCTTATTCATGATGCCCCAAATAGCACCGCACCCGCACATCCGTACTATAATACAGGGGTACAGCCAATCTTTTAAGGAGGCACCCCATGTCGCAGCCAAAACCCGCCATCAGCAACGCCTTCCAGCTCTTCCTCAGCGAGGCACCCGCGCACGCCCAGGCCTGGATGGCCGCCGTGCACGGCCTCGACGAGGCCAGCGCGCTCGACAAGAAGACTGAGGAACTGGCCTACATCGCCGTGCTGGCCGCGCTGCGGATGGAGTCGGGCATCCCCTTCCACGTGCAGAGCGCCAAGCAGGCCGGGGCCTCGCGCGGCGAGGTGGTGAGCGCGGTGCTGCTGGGCCTACCCGCCGCAGGCAACGGCGTCACCCAGTCGCTACCCGCCGCGCTGGCCGCGTACGACGCGGAGTAGGCACCGCAGAAAACCACCCCGCCTGTGACACAACCTGTCACCGCCGCGCGGTACGATAGGGCCATCACGAGCACATACAGACATGGAGCAAGAGACGCGATGACATCCCTACGCGAGCGGTGGACAAGCTACATCGACCGGCAGCACCAGCAGCCGAGCGGGCCAGTCGGGCGGGTGATCGGCGAGCGCATGGTGCGGCAGCACGCCCCCGAGAACGCCTGGGCCATGCGGCTGCTGCAGATCGGCGCGGGCGACCGCGTGCTGGATCTGGGCTGCGGGCCGGGCCTGGGGCTGGCGCTGGCGCTGCAGTGCAGCCTGTGCGAGCACATCGTGGGGCTGGATCTCTCCCCCACGATGCTGCGCTCCTCGGCGCGGCGCAACCGCGCGGCCCTGGCCGAGGGGCGGCTGGCGCTGATGCGCGGCGACCTGGCCTCGCTGCCGCTGCGCGACGCGCAGTTCGACAAGGTGCTGAGCATCCACACGCTCTACTTCTGGCCCGAGCCCATGGCGGTGTTCCAGCGGATCATCGGGCTGCTGGCCCCTGGCGGGCGCAGCGCCACCATCTTCGCCACGGCCCGCACCGAGCCGACGGGCGAGCGCACCTACTGGCCGCTGCACGCCCAGGCCGCCGCGCTGGCGGAGGAACTGGGCCGCACGCCCGGGGTGCGCGCCCAGCTGGCCACCGGCCCCGACTCGCGCCAGTTCAACAACCTGGCGATCGTGCTAGAGAGGCGGTGAGCCAATGGACGCAAACAAGCTCGTGGGCAGCCACGACATCGTGCTGATCACCCTCGACACCCTGCGCTACGATGTGGCCGCAGCCGAGCTGCGCGAGGGTCGCACGCCCAACCTGGCCACGCTGCTGCCCGCAGGCGGCTGGGAGAAGCGCCACACGCCCGGCAGCTTCACCTACGCCGCACACCAGGCCTTCTTCGCGGGCTTCCTGCCCACGCCCGCCGCGCCGGGGCGGCACCCGCGCCTGTTCGCCGCGCGCTTCGCCGGCAGCGAGACCACGGCGGAGGGTACCTTCGTCTTTGACGAGGCCGACATGGTGAGCGGGCTGGCCACACAGGGCTACCACACTATCTGCGTGGGCGGGGTGGGCTTCTTCAACAAGCAGAACGCGCTGAGCAGCGTGCTGCCCGGCCTGTTCGCCGAGAGCCACTGGTCGCCCGCGCTGGGCGTGACCGCGCCCGACTCGACGGCCAGCCAGGTGCGGGTGGCGCTCGACGCGCTGGCCCGCCAGCCGAGGGGGCGGCGGGTGTTCCTGTTCATCAACGTGTCGGCACTGCACCAGCCCAACCGCATGTACCTGCCCGGCGCGCAGGAGGACAGCCTAGAGAGCCACGCCGCCGCCCTGGCCTATGTGGACAGCCAGCTGCCGCCGCTGGTAGAGGCGCTGCGGCGGCGCGGCCCCTCGCTCTGGGTGATCTGCGCCGACCACGGCACGGCCTACGGCGAGGATGGCTACACCGGCCACCGGATCAACCACCCGGTGGTATGGGAGGTGCCCTACGCCGAGTTCGTGCTGCCGGAGGTGCGCGCATGACCCGACCCATCGACGAGATCGAGCGCGTGCCCTACCGCTCCTACGCCTACGCCTACCCGCACAAGACGGCCTACCGCCGCTTCGAGCGGCCCATCCCGCTGCGCGATCTGTGGGCGCAGGAGCAGCGTGATGCCCTGTTTCTGTACATGCACATCCCCTTCTGCGAGATGCGCTGCGGCTTCTGCAACCTGTTCACCACCGTGAACCCGGCCATCGACATCGAGCGGGCCTACATGGACACGCTGGAGCGCCAGGCCGCCCAGGTGCGCGAGGCGCTGGGCCAGGCCCAGTTTGCGCGCTTCGCCATCGGCGGGGGCACCCCGACCTACCTGCCCCCCGCCGACCTGCACCGCCTGTTCGA
Source organism: Chloroflexia bacterium SDU3-3 (assembly GCA_009268125.1). Taxonomy (NCBI): domain Bacteria; kingdom Bacillati; phylum Chloroflexota; class Chloroflexia; species Chloroflexia bacterium SDU3-3. Next base: position 20,526 of record WBOU01000004.1, read on the forward strand.
CATCGCCGAGCGCGGGTACCGCGTGCGCCCCCACGACATCCCGGTCTCGGTCGAGACCTCGCCCAAGACCGCCGACGCCGAGCGGCTGGCCGTGCTGCGCGAGCGCGGGGCCGACCGCATCAGCATCGGCGTGCAGAGCTTTATCGAGCGCGAGGCCGCCGCCGCAGGCCGCCCGCAGAAAACCGCCGATGTGGAGCGAGCGCTCGACCGCATCCGCTCGTTCGGCTTCCCCACGCTGAATATCGACCTGATCTACGGCATCGACGGCCAGACCGTGGCGAGCTGGCTGGAGACGCTGCGCGCGGCCTTGCGCTACCAGCCCGAGCAGCTCTACCTCTACCCGCTGTATGTGCGCCCGCTCACCGGCCTTGGCCGCAGGCAGCGCGAGTGGGACGACGTGCGGCTGGCCTGCTACCGCGCCGGGCGCGACTTCCTGCGCGAGCATGGCTATGTGCAGCTCTCCATGCGCATGTTCCGCTCGCCCACAGCCCCGGCGGGCGAGGGGCCGGTCTACTGCTGCCAGCAGGATGGCATGGTCGGCCTGGGCTGCGGGGCCAGGTCGTACACCAGCGCCGCCCACTACTCCAGCGAGTACGCCGTGGGCGCGACGGGCGTGCGCGCCATCCTGGCCGACTACATTCGGCGCGACGACGCCTCATTCGCCAGCGCGCACTACGGCTTCCTGATGGGCCAGGATAACTCGCGCCGCCGCTACGTCATCCAGTCGCTGCTGCAGGCCGAGGGGCTGGACATGGCGGCCTACCAGGCCCGCTTCGGCGGCGCGGCCACCGCGCACCTGCCCGAGCTGGCTGCGCTGGCCGAGCGCGGCATGGCCACGCTCTCGCCCGAGCGCATGCGGCTCACCGAGCGCGGCATGGAGCTTTCCGACGCCATCGGGCCGTGGCTCTACGCCGAGTCTGTGCAGCGGCAGATGGAGGAGTTCGACCTCACATGAATCTGAGCATCCTCTACCGTGGCCCGCTCTCAAGCTGCAACTACGGCTGCAGCTACTGCCCCTTCGCCAAACACACCGAGACCCGCGCCGAGCACGAGCGCGATAGGCAGGCGCTGGAGCGCTTCGTGGGCTGGGTGGGCGAGCGGGCGGGCGACACCATCTCGGTGTTCTTCACGCCCTGGGGCGAGGCCCTGAACCGCAGGCGCTACCAGATGGCCTTCGTGGCGCTGACGAACATGCCGCACGTGGCCAAGGTGGCCATTCAGACCAACCTCTCCTCGCGGCTCGACTGGCTGGAGCGATGCGACAAGGCGCGGGTGGGCATCTGGGCCACCTACCACCCCACGCAGGTGGCGCGGGCCAGCTTTGTGGGAAAGTGCCGCGAGCTGCTGCGGCGCGGCGTGCGGCTGAGCGTGGGCGTGGTGGGCATGAAGGAGCACGAGGCCGAGATCGAGGCCCTGCGGGCCGAGCTGCCGCCCGAGATCTACCTGTGGGTGAACGCCTACAAGCGCGAGCCGGGCTACTACAGCGCCGAGGATGTGCGCCGCCTCACCGCCGTCGACCCGCTCTTCCCCGTGAACAACCAGCGCCACCCCAGCGCTGGCCAGCCCTGCGACGCGGGCGAGACCGTGATCTCGGTCGACGGCGACGGCACCATGCGCCGCTGCCACTTCATCAAGCAGCCGATTGGCAACATCTACGACCCCGGCTTCGCCCAGGCGCTGCGCCCGCGCCCCTGCGCCAACGAGACCTGCGGCTGCCACATCGGCTACATCCACATGCCCCACCTGGGCCTCCAGCAGGTCTTCGGCGACGGCCTGCTGGAGCGGGTTCCCCATAACCCTATCTGGCTTGAACCAAACCACGAAGACACGAAGACGCGAAGGTAAAAAGAGCTCGCCTCAGCAAAAAAGAAGGCTCGAAGATTCTTAAGAATCTTCGAGCCTTCGCGTCTTCGTGGTTAAAAATCCCTACGTCTCCACGATAGGGTGGTAGTCGTTGGGGTTGTCGAAACCAGCGATCCAGGCGGCGGCCTGGTGGCATGTGCGCATCGTCGGCGGCACGCGGATGAGGTACTGCCGCCCGGTGGAGGGGCACAGCACCGCCACGCACACCAGCGGCTCGTCGCCCTCCAGCTCCACGCGCAGCAGCCGCCGCTCGCCGCCCGGGTCGGTATCGGTATCGAGCGTGGTGGCCTCGGCCTCGGCCAGGAAGCGCTCGTAGCCCATGCGCTCCAGCAGCACGCGGCGCAGCTCGGCGTTCTGCTCGGCCAGCACCTCGGCGGCGGTGATCGTCTCGGGCTGGAAGGCCACGCGCGGCTCGATCGGCACGCCGCGCCAGCGCAGCTGCGCCCCGCGCGCGGCCACAGGCAGCCAGCCGATCTGTGTGCCCGCGATGTCCAGCCACGAGGTGATGGTCAGCTCGGCGGGCAGGTCGCTCAGGGCCTCGCAGCCGCTCACATCCAGCTGCGAAAGCTCGCGCAGCCAGGGCGGCAGGGTGGTCAGGCGCAGGCAGCCCCGCGCATTCAGCCGCCCCACCCGCACGGCGGCCTGCTGCGGCCAGCGCGCCAGCCGCGTGCAGCCCGCGATGTCCAAAAAGTAGACATCCAGCCCCTCGGGCAGCTGCTCTAGCGCGGTGCAGTCGCGCAGGATGAGCGAGCCGACCTTCAGCCCCTCGGGCAGCTCGGTGAGGCTGGCGCTGCCCTCAAGGTCGAGGCGGTAGCCCACGCGCAGGCTGGCGGGCAGCCTACGCAGCGTGGTGCTGCGCGCCACCAGCTCGTAGCACTGCAGGCCCTCGGGCAGGGCCTCCAGCGCGGTGCAGCCGCTCACATTGAGGCGGCGCACCTTCAGCCCGGGCGGCAGAGCGCGCAGGCTGGTGCAGCCGCTCACATCCAGGCTATCGGCGGCGAGGTCGGCGGGCAGCTCGGTGCGGGTGGGGTTATTGGCCAGCGAAAGATGGCCCTTCACCACCAGCCCGGCCAGCTCGCTCGCCGGGCGCTGGTTCAGCAGCTTCTGGGCGTCCTCGGCGCGCATGGGCTGGCCGGGCGTGAACGCAGGCTCGTGGTTCTTCTTGCTCACGGGCGCGCCTAGTCCACGATCCGGCGGATGGCGGTGGGCGTGTACTCGCGCTGCATCCAGACACGGTAGAGGCCGCGGCCCAGGGTGATCGGCTTGTGCTCCTCGTGGATGACCGTCGCGCTCTCGGCGGTGACATGCAGGAACAGCATGCCGCCGTGCTCCCACAGCTGGGCGCTGCGCGGATCTTGGATGCGGTGGCTGTGGCCAGTGATCTCGCCGTAGGCCAGAACGGTATTGGGCTGAAGCTTCGCGCCCTCGGGGATCGCGGGGGCGGCTGCGATCATCACATCACCATGTCGCCACATAGGGGCCTCCTTGACGTTCGTCTCGTGTCGTTACAGGTCGAGCATAGCACACACATGTGACAGCTGCTGTCACAGATCAATCCAGTGAAATCTGGCATTGGGGTGCGGTGTAGTGCGAGGGCAAACCAAGGCTGGATGATCGTATTGTACCATGATATGGTCGGAAACAGATTCAGGGGCATGTTGGGAACAGGGCCTATGCGACACACTGGCGATCTCTACCATCAAGGCTCCAGGGCACCAAGGAACAAAGGGGGACGCATACCACAAAGACACGAAGAAAAGTGCTTACCCCGGGGCGTATCGTGCTGGGGGCGAACGTCGGCAATGCTTCTTGCCCATTCGCCCAGCCCAGTGGTTTTAGAGATGCATAGGCCCTCAACTGCGGAAACCGGCGCGCTAGACCTGGGCCACAGCGTCGGCGGCGAGCGCGGCCACGCGGGCCAGGGCCAGGGCGGCGCGGGCGGCAGGCGCGGCATCCCAGCGGATGCGGTGTGCCTTCTCGTCGAGCAGGGCGGCCAGCAGCTCGGCGGGGGCCAGGGCGTGGCGAAAGCCCAGCTGGCTGCCCTGCTGGACCAAGGCGCGCCAGCGCTGGGCCATGCGCGCGTCGGCGCGGGCTAGACCCACCACCAGCAGCTCGCCCAGCGCCTCGTCCACCTGCTCCCAGTAGTCGGCCAGCGGGTCGCGGGTGTGGGGCTGGGATGCGGGGCTAGGGCCGAGCGCGGCCATGCTGGGGATGTCGGGGGCAACCCAGGGCAGCAGAGCGCTGCGCATCGGGCCATCCTGAAACACCAGGGCGGTGGGCGCGAACACGGGGCCGCCGGGGCCAAGCCGCGCGCGCCCGGCCACAAAGCGCAGCGCGTCGGGCTGATCGCGCAGCCTGGCCAGCAGCTGCTCGGCCCCGCCGCGCCCGCGCGCGGTGTAGGGGTGGATCAGGGCCGCCGCCGCGCCCGCGCTGTCCACCAGCGTGGCCTGCACCTCCTGGGTGGCTGGGTTAAAGCTGGCATCGCGGCAGCCCGCCACCGCGCACACAAACAGGCCATCGGCCAGCACGCGCGGGCGCAGCGCCGCAGGCGGCAGCGCGGCCAGCCGCGCCGACAGCTCGGCGAAGTCCTCGGCCAGCAGCGGGGCGTGCAGGCGCTCCCAGGTGTAGTGCTGCGGGCTGACCGCGATCTGGCCAGCCGGGGCGTAGCTGCCGTTGGGCTGCCTGCGCCCGCCGCGCACCAGCGCCTGCCCCCCGCCGAAGGCCGCCAGGCTTGCGCCGCGCGTCACGGTCTGCTGGGCCAGCTGCCACAGCGCGGGCGGCTGCTTGGCCGGGTCGGTGGGGTCATCCCAGCTGCGCGGGATGGCGATCATCGCGCCAGTCGCGGCATCCTGCATATAGGCCACCAGCTCCACCCCGCCGCGTCGGAAGCGCGCCGAGCAGCCCAGCCCGATCAGATGGGCCGAGCGCAGCGCGGTCTCGTGGTCGCTGGCCGAGCCGCGGATGAACAGCTGCGGCACCGCGCCGGTGCCAGCGCGGATGGCGTCGGCCCGCAGGCACAGCTCGCCCACCAGCGCGGCGGCCTCGCCGGGGCTGAAGCGGGCATCGTGGCGCTCGTAGGCTGCGTGCAGCAGCGCCAGCTCGGCCAGCGTGTCGGCGGGCCAGATCAGGCCCTGCTCGCGACAGCGCAGATCCAAGCGGCGCAGACGCTCGACCAGCGGCTGGGGCGCGGCGCTCAGGCCGCACGCGGCCAGCTCGGCCAGGGCCGCGTCGAGCGCGTCCAGCAGCGGCAACGGGGCCTCGCCCGCGCTAGGCGCGGTCTCCACCACCCCGCTGGCGGCGGCGGCATCCAGCAGGCGGAAGGCCCACACCGCCAGGGCCGCATGGCGGCAGGGCGCAGCCTCGGCGCAGTCGCAGTGGGTGTAGCGCAGGTCGCCGGGCACCAGAAAGCGCACCGTGCAGGCCAGCGAGTGGATGGTGGCGCTCGGCTTGGCGCTGCGCACCAGCTCCACCACGTGCCCCGCCTCATAGGCGTGCCTGGCCCACGTGAGCGCGGCCCGCGAGAGCTGCGCGCCGATCTCCACATCCGCGATCTGGCCAGGATCCCAAGGGCCGCTGGGCGCGGCGAGCGCACCCGCCTGCTGGACGTGCTGCTGCTGGTAGGCCAGCGCCGAGCGCAGCAGGTGGCGGCAGATCCCGCTGGACGCGCAGCTGCAGCGCCCGCCGCCTAGCGTCACGCCACCCGGCAGATCGCACGCCACCCCATCCGACCAGCGCACCGTCACATTCTGCTCGGCATCCTCTTCCAGCTCGTAGCTCAGGTCGCCCGACTGCAGCTCCTGCAGGGCGCGCTTCAGCAGACCGCGGTTGGCCAGCAGCGCCATATCGTCGTGGGTGAGCGCAAGAAGGTCGGCGCGCATGCTAGGCCACCTTCTGCGCGACCCACGCGGCCAGCTCGCCGGGGGTCATCGCGCCCACATGCGCGCCCAGCTTCACCAGCTGGGCGGCCACGCCGTGGTCGTAGCGGGGGCTGGCGTCGCTCTCCAGCGCGGCCAGCCCCAGCAGTGTCACGCCGCTCTCGGTCAGATATTTCACCGCGCTGTAGAGCTGCTGCACCGGCGCGCCCTCCTCGAAATCGCTGATCAGCACCACGATAGTGCGGCGCGGGTTTTCCACCAGCTGGGCCGCGTAGCGCACCGCCTGCCCGATGTCGGTGCCGCCGCCCAGCTGCACCTTCATCAGTGTCTCCACCGGGTCGGTGCAGTGCTCGGTCACATCCACCACCGAGGTATCGAACAGCACCAGGTGGGTGCGCAGCGCCTGGATGCCGAAGAAGATCGCCGCCGTCACCGCCGCGTGGATGACGCTGCCCGCCATGCTGCCCGACTCATCCACCAGGATGATCAGCTGCCAGCGGTCGACCTGGCGTCGCACGCGCGAGAAGAAGTAGGGCTGGCCGATCACGATCTGCTGGCGCTGCGGGTCGTAGTTGGCCAGGTTGCGGCGGATGGTGGTGCGGGCGTCGAAATTGCGCGCCACCCGCAGGAACGAGCGGCGGCGGCGGTCGACCGCGCCGCTGAAGGGCGTGCGGATCTCGCGGGCCAGCTGCTCCATCAGCTGCTGCACCACGGCGTTCACCAGGCGGCGGGCCTGGGCCAGCACCTCCTGGTTCATCAGGTGCTTGGTGCGCAGCACGGCCTTCAGCAGCGTCTGGTTCGGCTGGGCGCGCTTTAGCAGCTCGGGGTTGGTCACCATCTCCTCAAGCTGGTAGCGGTCAAGCGCGTCGCGCTCGATCCGCTCGATGGTGCGGCGCGGGAACAGCTCGTGCACCATATTGATCCAGTCGGGCACCGTCAGCTGCGAGGCATCCAGCGAGCCGTGCCCCGCGCGGGTGTTGCGATCTGCACCATACTCGCGGTCGTAGAGGTAGCCCAGCGCGGTGTCGCGGCCCTGCCACTCGCCCTGCAGCCCGCCCAGCGCCTGCTCGCTGCTCTCGCCCAGCACCAGCCGCCAGCGCTGCCGCCGCTCCTGCTCGCTATCCATGCTCGCCTCCGCGTATGCCAAACCGCGCCATCATGGCCAGCAGCCTGCGCTCGGCGGCGTGGGCGCGGGCGGCGGTGGTGATGTCAACATCCAAGTGGGTCAGCTCCCAGCTGTCGGCGTCGCCCACCAGGGTCTGGGCGATCTGGGCCTTCTCGCGCGGGGTGAAGAACGAGAAGGCCAGCCGCAGGGCGGGCAGCGCGTGCAGGAACTCCTCGCCGTCGAAGTCCATCAGCAGCGCGTCGATGCCCGCCAGCAGCTCGGCGTGGCGCTGCACGGTCTCGCGGGCCAGCGCAAACAGGCCGGCCAGGAAATCGCCCAGCACATCCGGCGCGGCGAAGGCCCGCATGTCGGCGCGCACCTGGTCGATCGGGGCCTCGCCCAGCGCCCACATGGCCCCGGTGGCCGCGCCGCGCGCCAGGCTGGCGTGCGAGGTCGAGGCGGCCACCTGCCGCAGCGTGGCCACCAGATCGGCGCGGCTGAGGCCCAGCGCGTGCTCGCAGGACTCGAAGCTGCGCAGCAGCACCTGGAACCCGGCCACCAGCTCGCGGTCCTGGCCCTGGGGGCGGCCCAGCACAGCCAGCTGCCACAGCGAGCGCTCGAAGATCTCGGCCAGCAGGCCGCCGATACGGGCGCTGCCCACCGCACCTAGCGTATGGTCGTAGCGATAGAGGTAGAGCACGTGGCCCAGCGCGGCGGTCAGGCTGAAGAAGTCGCCATCCTGCCCCACCAGCCCAGAGAGCAGCGCGATCAGCTCGGCGGTGCGCTCGCCCAGGCCCATCAGGCAGGCATCCAGCAGGGCCAGCGCGGCCTGGGCGGCGCTGCGCTCGATCCCGCCCGCCCGCTCGATCAAGCGCGCCCAGGCGGCCTCGGCCAGCGTGGTGCCGTAGATAGCCGACTCGATGCAGTTGGCGTCGAAATCGGGCGTCCAGACGATCTGCCAGTCCTCCCAGATGGTCACCAGATCGTCGCGGGCCACAAAGTCGGTGCCGCCCGCACGCGAAAAGCCGCTCACCCCGATCACCCGCAGCTGGTGCAGCACGCGGCTGCGCGCCAGATCAGCGGGCTGCTCCAGGTCGAGCTGCACCCTGCGCTGCTGCTCGCCCGGCGTCAGGCCGTGCTCGCGCAGCTGGCGCTCGATGTCGCCCACCAGCGGCGGCAGGGCCACGCCATCGGCCAGCCTGCCGCGCTGGTCGCCGCGCAGGATCTCGCGCAGGGCATCGAGGAAGGGGTTGCGGTGGCCCGGCTCGGCGGCCTCTTTGATCAGGGCGCTGATGATACCATCGATCAGATCCTGCCGCCAGACCTCGGCGTGGCCGCGCAGGTCGGCCAGGGCGCGGGCGCTGGTCTCCACCGCGATCAGGTCCGCCGTGCTGGCGATCTGGCCACGGCGGCGCAGGGCCACGGCGGCGCTGGCCAGCAGCGTGCGGTAGGTGCCGCGCTCGCCGCGCTGCCGGTCGCCCCAGATCTGGCGGTAGAAGCCGGGGCTGGGCATGCCCGCCTCGTAGCCGCTCAGGCTGTCGAGCCGCAGCTCGGTGTAGGGCGTCAGCGCGATGCCGCGCTCGTCGGGGGTGGGGGAAGGCGCGGTATCGGGCGGGGCGGCGGCCTCCAGCGGCGCGAGGCCGTGCAGCTGGGCGTAGAGCGCGTAGCTGTGAAAGCCGCCCGTGATCACCAGCAGCGGCCCGGCCAGCTCGGCGCGGGCGGCACGGATCTGCTGGGCCATGAAGGCCTCGCGCCGCAGATCCTCGGCGGATGGCCCACCGCTGGCGCGGATGTGGTAGCACAGCCGGTGGACACGCTCGAACAGCTGGGCGGGCGTCAGCGCGGGGTCGATCTCGGCCAGGGTGTCCCACAGGGCGTCGAAATCATCCACGCCCGCGCGGGCGCAGAGCGCGGGGATGTAGGGGTTCTCGCGCAGCTCGGCGTCGGCGTAGCGGTGGGCCGCCACATCGGGCGCGGCCATGTCGGCCCAGGGCATGTCGATAAAGCGCAGCGCCGCGCCCAGCTCGCGCCCGGCCCGCAGCGCCTCCCACTCGGGCGAGTGCTCGCAGAAGGGGTAGAACGCACCGCGCCGCACCCCACCCAGCTGCACATAGCTGTAGATCGCGATCGGCAGGGTGTGCGGCAGCGCCAGCTCACCCATCCGGTCGTTGAAATCGGATGGCCCCTCGATCAGGATGGCGGCGGGGCGCAGCGCGACAATCACCTCCCGCACCGCGCGGGCGCACGCGGGGCTGTGGTGCCGCACCGGCAAAAACACCATGTCGCCAGCGGTGGAGAAGATGCCAGGGTGCATGCTAGGCGTCCACAGGGGCAGGGCGGCGGAACAGCGCCAGCAGAAGGAGAACCCAGCCGACACAGTTGACCGCCATGATCGCCAGGCCAAACAGGCCAATCACCCACGAGGCAGTGGTAATATCCGAGCGCGCTGCGACCGAGGCAATCAGCACGCCGCTGAACGACCCGGCCAGCCCAGCCAGCAGGAAGATGCCAAAGGCCACCGCCGTCAGCTGGTAGCGTCGATCTTGACCCATGCGCGTCAGCGAGAGCACCAGGCCGATGATCCAGATCACCAGCAGCGGTACGGTCGACACCAGCTGCGAGAAAAAGGTCGTGAGCATGGAGAAGTCATCATATCCGTTTGACATCCGTCATTCCTCTCTCGTTATTGATGTTCGGCCATTGGTTAATCGTCGCTGTTCTGCCACACTGCAAGCCGGACCCGCCATGGTGCAAGGCTATGCGCTCTTGCTGCGGACCTCTCGCATCTTGGCGACACTACGCCACCCTACCCACCCGGCCCATGCGGCGAAGGCGCTGCTTATGTTTTGATGGCCATATGCACGAACACCAGCCGCCAGTATTCGGCATAGGAACGCTGCAAATTGGGGTTCCAAGGGGCGATGCCCCTGGCGGGGTTCCGGGGGCTGGCCCCCGGACGCCGCCCGCGCAGGGCATCCAGCCAGTAAGCGCAAGCACCCTTCATCTCCCGTCGGTCGGCCAAACGCCGCCCGCGCAGGCCATCCACCCAGTAAGCGCAAGCACCCTTCATCATCGAAGCCCCAACCAGTCCCGTCGGTCGGCCAAACGCGGAAGCACCCCAAAAGTAACGCCAGGAGAGGCCCTATATCATGGGCAAGCGCCGCGCTCTAGATCTCCTGGCGGGCCTCATAGAACGCGCGCCAGGCCGCGCCCTTGCGCTCCTTCACCACGTGGGTGAGGTAGTGCTGGAGCTTCTCGCGATCCTCGGGCGTGTCCTTCAGCGCCGAGCCAAGCAGGCTGTGCATCAGGTGGCTAGGGGCCACCTTCCCGCCCGCGTAGTAGTAGGCGTGGACACAGGCCGCGTAGCCCACCGACACCGCCTCGGCGGTGCTCATCACCGAGCTAAGCGGGTCGATGCCCTTGCCCTCGGCGGTCTTGCCGCTGCGCAGCTCGTGGAAGGTGGTGACCAGCAGCTCGGCCAGGTCGGGCGGCAGCGCCACCGGCACCCCCGAGCGCTGCAGCAGCCGCTCGGTCTCGCGCTGCACCAGCCGCATCTCCTGGCGGATGTCCTGGATGGGCGGGATCGTCTCGAAATTAAAGCGGCGCTTGAGCGCGGCGCTCATCTCGTTCACGCCACGGTCGCGGGTGTTGGCGGTGGCGATGATGTTGAAGCCAACCGTGGCGAACAGCACGCGGCCCGCGTCCTCGCGCTCGGGCACCGCCATCACGCGGTCGCTGAGGATGGAGAGCAGGGTATCCTGGATCTCCAGCGGGCAGCGGGTGATCTCCTCGAAGCGCACCACCTTGCCCTCGCTCATGCCCCGGTAGAGCGGCGCGGGCACCAGCGAGCGCTCATTTGGCCCCTCGGCCAGCAGCAGCGCGTAGTTCCACGAGTACTTGATCGCATCCTCGGTGGTGCCCGCGCTGCCCTGGATGATCAATGTGGAGTCGCCCGAGATCGCGGCGGCCAGCAGCTCGCTCAGGTAGCTCTTGGCGGTGCCCGGCTCGCCGATCAGCATCAGGCCACGGTTGGTGGCCAGCGACACCACGCAGCGCTCGACCAGGCTGCGGCTGCCCACAAACTTGGGCGAGATGCCCAGGCGCTCGTCGCCCAGCACGAACGACAGCACCGAGCGCGGCGTCAGCCGCCAGCCCTGGGGGCGGGGCGCGCCGCGCTCGGCGGCGGCCAGGCGGGCCATCTCATCGGCGTAGAGCGACTCGGCGGGCGGGCGCTGGATGTGGGACATGGGGTCGGCGTTGGAAGCGTGTGTCATCTATCCCTCATAGTGGTGGCGCGGGTTGCGAAACAGATCGTGCCAGTCGCACAGCACCTCGCTGATCAGCGCGGGCGGCACCTGGCCCATCGGGATGCGCCGTGGCAGCACGCCGGACTCAAGATCGGGCACGCCGCCCGCCACAAAGTAGCCTTCCGAGCAGCGCTGCGAGCTTTCGTAGTGCTGCTCGGGGCAGATCTGGCACACCACCACAGCGGTGATGCCAGGGCCGGCGAAGCTACGGGTCATCACGATCTGCGAAAACGCATCGTAGGTCTGGTAGGCGCTGTGCCGCCAGCCCTTGGATGCGGTGGAGATCGAGACCCCGGCGCGCAGCTTGCCCTCGGGCAGGCCGGGGATGCTGGTCTCGCTGGCCTGGGCAGCGCTGATCGTGTAGATCGTGCGCGCCGCCTGGGGGAACAGCGGCAGGATGTCGAAATCGTGCTGCAGCTCATCCCACTGCCTGCGGCGCGCGGGCGTGGCATCGACCGGGTGCGGGATGCCGACGGCGGCGTAGGCGTCGAGCATGGCCGGCCCATAGCTCTCGCTGGTCAGGCTGCCGTCGCCCGCCAGACAGAACACCTCGATCGGCTGTCCAGCATCATCGTAGCCAGCCCACAGCACCTGGCGTGCCAGCGGCTCCAGCAGCGGGTGGCCCAGGAAGATCCGCCGCCAGTCGCCCGCCGCCCAGCGCCGCCCCTCCACCATGGCGCTCTCCAGCCGACGCGACTGCGTACGGATCTCGTGGTTCACCTCGCGCCGCAGGGTGCGCCATGCCTCCTGCGCGGCGGCGATCTGCTCGGGCGGCAGGCCGGGGGCGCTGCGCGGCATGGCGCGGTAGTGGCGGCCATCCTGCTCCACCAGGGCCGGGGCCAGATCGGGGTCGAGCACCAGACGGAAGCGGCGCGCGCCTAGGGCCAGCTGCAGCTCGCCCGTGTCGACGCCGAAGCGCGGCACGATCATGTCCTCAAGCTGCTGGCGCGAGACACCGCGCGCGGCGGCGATCCGATCCATGTGCTCGCCAGCGCTGGAGCGCAGCGAGCGGAACTCATCCTGCGCGGCCAGCAGGTTCAGCTGGCGCAGCGCGGCATCGCTGCCGATGGTGGCGATCGCGCCCATGCCCATCCGCACCCATGCGTACTTGCTGGCACCGCGCCACAGGTAGAGCTTTTTGGCCAGCTCGGCGGCCAGCGCGCCATCGCCCAGCAGCCCCAGCGCGCCAAACACCCACTGGCCCGGCGTGCGGCTGCCCTCCCACTGGGCTAGCAGGCGCAGCAGCCAGGCGCGCAGCGTGTGGGGGTCGGCGTGCGCCCGCAGCAGCGCCGCCACCTGCGGCAGCCGGAGGTCGCCGCGCTGAAGCGCGCCCAGCAGGCGCACCACCGAGCCCAGCTGCTGGCCGCCCAGCACCAGCGCGGGCAGCTCCTCGGGGTGCAGCCAGCGCAGCCGCCCGATCGGCGCGGCGCTGGCGAGCAGATCGTGCAGCTCCTGCGCCGCATCGCGGGTCTCGAAGGCTCTCTCGGTCATAGCGTCAATCCTCTTCCCAATCGTGAGCAGCGTGCGGCCCGCCCGGCCCCGCTATCCAGCACGAAGCCTCGTATCCTCGACCAGCAGCCCCAGGTGGCACAGCACCTCGTTCATCAAGCGGGGCGGAACCTGATCGGGCGTCACAGGTAGCCCGGCGCGCTCGAAGCTGTAGCGCAGCAGCTGAACCACACCCACCTGGGCCTGCATCTCCACCAGTGCGCCCACGTCCATATGCGGCAGGGCATAGCGCACCTGCAGGATGGGATACCGCACATCCCAACCCAGGGCGCGCAGCGCCGCGCACAGCGGTTCGGCCTGAAAGCGCAGCGTCGCTAGCAGCGCGGTCAGCTCGGCAGGGCTGCGGCGCACAGTCGGGGCCGGGCGGCGCAGCTGGGGGAACAGCGGCTGGTAGGGAAAATCATCCAGCAGCTCGACCCAGGCCGCCAGGCGCTCCGGCGGGATGTCCGCCGGGTGCGGCACGCCCACCGTGGCGTACTCGCCCACGCGCGCGGCACCGTAGGTCTCGCTGGTCAGACTGCCATCTTCCTGTACGATAAAGGCCTCGATCAGGTTGCCGACCTGGTCGTATCCAGCCCACAGCACGTGGCGGCACAGCCAGGCCAGCAGCGGGTGGGGCAGCATCTCGCCAAGGAAGAACTGGGCATCCCAGCGATCCCCGCCGAGCATGGCAAGCTCTAGACGCCGCCGCTGGGCGCGCAGTTTGTGGCCCAGCAGCAGCTTGGCGCGCCGCAGCAGCTGGCGCTGCTCGTGGTCAAGATCGTGGGGGGCACCGGTGTGCATGCGCCCGCCCCTGCCGCGCAGCAGCGGCCTGTGCCCCAGGCCGATGGTCAGCGCGTACACGTGCCCGCGCGCGCCCACAAAGCGGATGTCGCCATCCAGGCCGCAGTTCGGCAGGCAGTCCAGCTCGAAGCGCTGGCGATCGACCCCGCGCGCCGCCGCGATCTGGTCGATCAGCGTGTGGGCGCTCTGGCGCTGCGAGGCCATGGGGGCCAGGTAGGCCGCATCGCACAGCGCGCCCACAAAGGCCGCCGACCCCGCCAGCGAAGGGCTGATATGCTCGCCGCGCTCGCCGTGCAGCATCCGGTAGAACTGGCGCTCGATCTGCGGGTAGTCATCGCCATCCAGCAGGGCGTTCGCATCGACGAAACGAGAGAGGCCGTAGACCATCTGGCGCGGGATGCGCAGGACACCCGTGGAATCGGGGCCGACGGCTGGCGCCCTGCCGGTGACGCGCTCCCAGAATGCCCTGATCATGTGCTCACCTCGGCGCAGGCTGGCACGTTCCATACAGCATTCGTCCCCATGCAGATTCTCCCAGTATCGCTCACCAGCCCAGCTCGCGCTAGAGCCGAATCTGAGGCTTCTCTGACAATTGCGTCAGGTGCCACAGCGCCTCGCACAGCCCGCCCTGGAAGATCGGCGACCGCAGCACGTCGGGCGGAAGAGCGCCGCCGCGCCCATGGGTGATCTATAGCGAGAGCTGGGTGACCTACTCATCTCCAGCGCCCATGGGCAGAAAGGTAGCGATAGAACCGATAGGGCAGATTCTTCAGCCCAATGCTCGGCGTGGCCTGGCCAGCGTCAGGGTCGATAGCGTGGTGTGGATCCTCGCTCATCGCTCGCTCAGCGTCATCTCCGGCTGGCTGCGGGTACCCGGCTATTGTGCCACCGATCGCCAGGCTGCGCCTCAGCCTACAGCCTGGGTTTCGTCCAAAACATGTTAGGTGTGGCCATACTCCATCACGGCGGCAAGCTCTTCCATCATCTCCACCACCGCGTCCTTGGGCACATAGCCGAGCGGAATATGGCTAAACATATCGAGGCCATAGCTCGGCTCGCAGAGGCTCGGCATAAAGGTCAAGAAGGCCAGCCGCTGATCCTCGGCCTCCGCCGTACCCAGATGCACGCCAGGATCATACTTGACGATAGCAGTGATGTCCATCTGCGGCAGCGACAGCGGCTTTATGTGGTAGTTAAACCACGTGCCGTCGCCCGGCGCGCCGCGCAGCCAGCCGCGCTGCTCCAGGCCCCGCTGCAGATCGGCGGCGGGGATGGCGACCCGGCCAAACAGATTCAGATCGCCGCGACCGCGCTGGGCGCGGGTAAAGCGGTCGTGGGGGCGGGTAAGCTGGGGGAAGGGCGAGAAGATCTGGTAGTCGGCCAGCAGCGACCCCCAGGCCGCGCGCTCGCCCTTGGACAAGGCCAGCGGGTGCGGGATGCCCACGCTGGGGTAGGCCGCCAGATCGATGGGGCGGTCGCTGCTATCGGCATATGCCCCATCCTGATCGACGCGGAAGGTCGCGGCCAGCTGGCCCTGGGCATCGTAGGCCGCCCACACCAGGCGCTGCACCAGGTGGCCCAGCAGCGGGTGGCGCACCAGCGCCTGCGCGAAGGCCTCGCGACCCCAGCGGCGCTCGTCGACCATGGCCTCCTCCAGGCGCACCGCCTGGGCCTTGGACACAGCCGCCACCTGCTCGCGCAGCTGCCGCCACTGGGCCATGGCCGTGGCCGCCAGGGTGGCATCATCCCTGGCGTTGGGGCGCGGCAGGGTCGCCAGCACGCGGCCTCGGTCGTCGCGCAGGGCGGGCCGCATGGTGGCCCGCAGCATGAAGCGGAACTGGCGCGGCCCGTAGTCGAACACGCGCCCGCCGCCCGCATCCAGCCCGCAGTCGGGCACGATCCGATCTTCCAGATCGGCACGGGTCAGCCCGCGCTCGCTGGCGATCGCATCCATATGCTGCGAGGCGCGCTTGCGCGTGCCCAGAAACTTCACCGTCTTCGCGATGCTGCTCAGCTGCCTAAGCGCGGCATCGCTGCCGATCATACGCAGGCAGTCGACGCCCAGCCAGGCGCGGGCGTGCTGGCTCTGGGCGGGCCACTCGTGCACCAGCGGGCCGAGCCGCGCGGGCACACCGTCGCCGCCCAGCTGCACCAGCACGCCGATGCCCCACTTGTCCTTGTTCGGCCCGCGCGCCGCCAGCCAGTCCTCGAAGATCGCCCACGCGAAGGCCGCGCACGATGCGGGCGAGGCGTGCTGGCGCAGCAGCTCCACCAGGGGCGGGCGCGCACCCATGGGGCTGGACTGGATGGCGGCCACCACCGCCGACACGTGCTCGGGGGCGAGCCGATGGCCGCCCACCACCAGCGGCGGCAGATCGGGCATCTTCAGCCAGGCCACTGGCCGCAGGCGGGGGGCGGACGCCGCCGCAGCGGCCAGCCAGGCGGGCGTGTCGCGCTGGCCCATGGGCGGCAGATCGCAGGCATCGGCCAGCGCCTGCTCGCGGATGCGCTGGGCCTGGGCTGGCGGCAGCGCGCCCAGCTGGGCCGCCACCAGCGCCCCGTGGCCGCGCCGCGCGTAGCGCCGCAGCCGATCCATCGCCGCCGCAGCCAGCTCGTGGTCGGCAGCGGCCAGCGGCGCGAGGCCGGCGATGGCCTGCTCCACATGCGCATCCAGCCACTCGCGGGCCATGCTGATCAGCTGGGGATCCTGCTCCAGCTCCAGCATGATCCGCGCTGTCTCGGGGCAGATCACCAGCGGCAGCGCGCCGGCCATATCCAGAAAGCAGCTACGGCCCCAGCCATCGCTATTCAGCTGCTTCATGCCGCTGTAGATGCCCGCAAGATCCTCGCCCGCTGTCGCGGCCAGCCAGAGCCGCGCATTGAACCCGCCGCGCAGCACGATGCCCAAGCGCTGCCGCTGGCGCATGATCTGCTCTGGCCCACCCAGGCCCAGCAGCAGCGCCTCAAGCACCCAGCCCTCGCTCCAGCTCTCGGTGGCGGCAATATTGTCGGGTAGGCGCTCCAGCACCTCACACAGCACGTCCTCGCTGCCGCCAAACAGCGCCGCAAGGTAGAAGACCATGGGAATAGGGTCGGTGCGCTCGTACAACGACACCGCTGCGCGCGGCCTGGGGAAATCGGCGAGCAGCAGGTGCGGGCGGATCTGCTGACCGATGGCGCGCCGCTCCACGAGGCTAAGGTAGGGGATAACATACTGGCCGAAGCCATTGACCACACTTCGCACAACAACCGCATGCTCGTGGATGGTCTTGCCACGAAGCATATCGCTATCGATCAGCCACTGCACCAGCTCGGCAGGCGCGCAGAACGACTGCGCCGCCGCGATCATCCAGGGCATGGGCTGGTAGACAACCTGGGACAGCATGGCCAGCACATCCGCCGCGCCCAGATCGCCCGCAAGCGGGTGGGCAATCAGCTGCTGATAGAGCGCGCTGCCATCGTAGCGCCGGTCGGAAAGCGCCGCGCCCACCAGCAGCCAGAAATGGGCCTCGCGAGGCGTGAGTGTGGCGGCCACGCTGATCTTTTTGGCATACCAGAACGTGCCATACTTGGCATGCTTGACGATCGACTCTAGGGCCTGCTCGCGGTCGAAGGGCGGCGCGGGCGGGCGCGGCAGCGGCGGGGTGTTGCGCCAGGGGGCGCGAAACCAGTCGGTGGGCGCAAGCTCCAGCCGGATGCGATCATGGTCGGTCGCGGTTGCGGTCATCTTCCCAGTGCCTTTCGCGCATTCCAGCGGCACAGCGCGGCGCGGTATCGCGGCGGCGCTGCCACCGCCGCGATACCGACATTCCATTCCTATGGTGCTCGTGCGCTGTTTCTAGGAAGAGTATACCCCGCACATGTGACAGAGTGTGTCACATGGCTCAGGCCATGATCGCCAGCAGGTGAAGGAGCTGCCTGCCCAGCTGCTCATCGCCCGCCACCGTCAGGTACGGCGCGGCGTGCTCCGGCTCTAGGCCCTTGGTGAACAGACGCCAGGCCGTATCATCATCCAGCTCGGCGCGCGCGGCTGGTGCTGGCGAGGCTCCCCAGAACAGTCGCCACGCGCCATCGCGGCGGCCCAGGGTCCACTCGCCGCCCGCCTCGCCCGCTATCGCCACCGTCAGGTCGGTTCCATCTGGCGCGGTCAGATCGCGGTAGGTGTGGGGCAGCCCGCGCATGAAGGTGTCCAGCGCGGGGTAGAGCCAGCGGCGCTCGACCAGCAGCGGCGCGCCCACCGCCTCGCGGATGTGCTGCTGGTGGTGCCACTTCTCGGTGTACTCGCGGGCCACATCGAACCAGTTGGCCGACTCCCCCTCGCCCGCCCAGGCCACGCCGATGGCGGCAGGTGCCATCGGGTCAAGCGCGGCCAGCAGCGCGTGGGCCTGCGGCGCGATCAGGTCGAGCATATCGAGCAGGATGGCGGGGCTGAGCCGCCGCGCGGCCACCACCCACTGCTCGTTCAGGCGGTTCAGCAGCGCCACCAGCTCGGCGTAGCTGGCGGGCGGCGGGCCGATAGGCGCGGGGCGGTACCCGTCGCGCTGCGACGAGACCCTGCGAAGGTCGGTGTCCAGCATGTGGGCGACCACATCGTGCACATCCCAGTCCGGCACGGGCGTAGGCCAGAGCCAGCCCATGCGCGAGAGCGGGCGCAGCAGCTGCATCAGCTCGCCGTGCAGCTCGGGCAGCATATGGGCGATCAGAATCGGCTCAACCGGGCGAAGCATCTCCGCTCCTTTCAGGCGCGTGGGCGGGGCGGGCACCACGCCCACGCACGGTCATCGCGCGGCCAGAAAGCCGCTGAATAGCGACGTGCTGATGCCCGCCGTGCAGACCGGCAGCCACATCACCAGAAAGATCAGGCGCGACTCGCTGACGAAGTAGGCGTAGCGCCCCGGCTCGCCCACCGCCAGCACGTAGATGCCCGCAATCGCAAACGACACCGCCGCGCCGATGGCGAAGCCGCCCAGCGCATCCACCCCAAAGTAGGCGACCGCCAGCCCCACCACCGCGCCAGCGCCAGCGCCCGCCAGCCCCACCAGCAGGCTGAAGGCAAACGCCTCGCCCGCCCGCGTGCCGCCAAACACCGCGATCGCAAAAAACAGCAGGCAGCTCGCCAGCGCGCACACGCCCAGCCCAAACCCGCCGCAGATCAGAACCCGCACGACCTTCTGCATAGCCATCCTCCGATGCTTCAATGTGAGAGTATGATGATTTCCAGCCCAGAAAAAGAGAGGGGGAGGCACGCCACCAAGCCGCGCCCCGCTCGCAGGCGCTACCCGGGGCTGCCTACGCGCCCTCACAGAGTACCACACTGAACGAGAGCGGCGGCAGCGTGATCGTGGCGGCCTCGGCGGGCTGCGCGGGCGCGTCCACCCGCTCGATGCCCAGCGCGCCTGGCTGCGCGAAGCTGTTGACCAGCTTGGGGTCGCCGCCCGCCACGCGGTAGATGCCCGTGATGCGCTGGGGCGCACCGTTCTGCCAGCGCAGCTCCACCGGCAGGTCGGCATCCTGGCTGCGGTTCACCAGAAACAGGGCGCTGCGCCCCGTCTCGGGGTCGTGGCTGGCCGAGGCATCCAGCAGCTCCACATCGCCAAACTGCCGCGTCTCGTAGGTCGGCGCACGCACGCCCAGGTCCAGCGCGTTGCCGCTGGCGTAGCGGCTGAACAGCTGGAAGGGGTAGAAGATCGACTGCTTGAGCAGGCCATCGGCGGTGGTGAGAATGGGCGCGATGATGTTGACGATCTGGGCCACGCAGGCGATCTTCAGCACATCGGCGCGGCGCAGGAACACGCCCAGCCACTGCGCCACCACCAGCGCATCCTCCAGGTTGTAGATCTCCTCGATCAGGTGCGGGGCCTCCTGCCAGCCGTCGTACTCGATATCGGCCTTGTACCACACGTTCCACTCATCCCAGCACAGGTGCACATCGTGCTTCGAGCGCCGCGCCGCCTTGGCGTAGCGCATCGCCCCGGCCAGCGTGTCGATGTGGCACTCGAACTGGCGGGCCAGCGCCAGGTAGCTGGCGGTATCGCCCGCGTTGTTGTTGGCGTAGTAGTGCATGGAGAGGTAGTCGATCTGCTCCCAGCAGGTCTCCAGCACGGTGCGATCCCAGGCGGGGTAGCTGGCGATCGTGCTGTTCGAGGAGCCACAGGCGATCAGCTTGATGCTGGGGTCGTGCATCTTCATCAGCTTGGCGGCCTCCAGCGCGGTGTGGGCGTAGTCGGCGGCCTCGCGGTGGCCGATCTGCCATGGGCCGTCCATCTCGTTGCCCAGGCACCAGTACTTCACGCCCCACGGCTCGGCCTGGCCATTCCTGGCCCGCATGTCGGCGTAGTAGCTGCCCACGGGCGCGTTGCAGTACTCCACTAGGTCGGCGGCGGACTGGATGCTGCCGGTGCCCAGGTTCACCGCCAGCATGGGCTGGGTGCCCAGCTTCTGGCAGAAGCGCATGAACTCGTGGGTGCCAAACTGGTTGGTCTCGATCGAGTGCCAGGCCAGCTCGCGGCGGCGCGGGCGCTCATCCCTCGGCCCCACGCCGTCGAGCCAGCGGTAGCCGCTCACGAAGTTGCCGCCCGGGTAGCGGATGATCCGGTAGTTCAGCTCGCGCAGGGCATCGAGCACATCAGTGCGCAGGCCGTCCTCGTCGGCGTGGGGCGAGCGCGGGTCGTAGATGCCCTCGTAGATGCAGCGGCCCATGTGCTCGGCAAACCCGCCGAACAGCAGCGGCGAGATCGGGGCGATCACGCGGTCGAAGTCGATAGAGACGCGGGCGGACTGGGGGGTGGCGTTCATAGCTCTGGCTCCTCTGTCTGCGTGCGCAGCGGTGCAGCACGCGCACCTCTGTTATACACGAGCGGGGGGAAGCTGAAAAGCGGCAGTTCGGGGGGAGTTTTTCACCGCCAAAACGCCAAGAAAACACCGGAACGAATACCACGAGGACGCGAAGGAGAGAGCGCGATTCACCACCAAGACACCAAGACTCCAAGGAGAAAAACGCGCTGCCTGCGCTGGGCAAGGCCTTCCCGCTACGGTCAGGATCATGGCCAGCAGGCAGAGGGGCGCACCTTCGCTGGATGGGCCAAGCCAACACGACGCAATCCCCTTCCGACGCGACACAATCCCCTTCCGCCGCGACGCAATCCCCTTCCGACGTGACACAATCCCCTTCCGACGTGACACAATCCCCTTCCGGCGTGACCCAATTGGCTTCCGGCGTGACGCAACTGGCTCCCGGCGTGACGCAACTGGCTCCCGGCGTGACGCAACTGGCTCCCGGCGTGACGCAATCCCCTTCCGGCGTGACGCAGAACTCTACCCACCCGGCCCATGCGGCGAAGGTGCCACTCATGCAAACTGGCCATATGCACGAACACCAGCCGCTAGCTTGCAGCACGGGAACGCCCAAAATTGGGGGTTCGAAGGGGGCATCGCCCCATCGCGGGGTCGCTAGGGGCTGGCCCCTAGCCGCCGCCCGCGCAGGGCATTCACCCAGCGCAAAAGAGCAACCGCTATCGTGAATGGCACATTGGTGCCCGGTCGACCTAGGGGCTGACCCCTAGCCGCCGCCCGCGCAGGGCATCCACCCAGCGCAAAAGAGGAACCGTCATCATCGAAGCCGCAACCGGTCGCCCCAACCGTGCAACGCTCCAAGCATTGCCTACGGTTGAAGCGCCCCCAAAACGACGCGGAAACAGCCCCAAACACCAGGCGAGGGCTGGCCCCTAGCCGCCGCCCGCGCAGGGCATCCACCCAGCAACCACGAGCAACCCTCCCCATCGAAGCCGCTGCCGGTCGCCCCAACCGTGCAACCCTCCAAGCATTGCCTACGGTTGGAGCGACGCGGAAACGATGCGGAAACAGCCCCAGAAGTGGCACCAAGTACGAATTGCTACACCTGCGGCAGATTCTGGCTCTGTCTGTATGCCTCGAAACAGGCTTGCCACAGCGCCGGATACTGCTCACGCAGATCGCAGAAGGGCGCGACGAGATAGCCAGTGCCCTCGAAGCACCATCCAAGCAGCCCGTGGTCGTCCTCTTCCAATAGCTCGCCGATGATAGCGTACGACTGCTGCTCAGGTGCCTCCAACATCTGCTGAACCACACGACAAAGGCGCAGAAAGGTCTTCCTATAGCCACGCGCTAGAGCCTCGCGCCGATCAAGATGAAAAATGCTAGTGGTATGCTCGCCCTTGATGAAAGGCTCGCCCGTAGCGCTATAGCGAGGGGCAATGTTGCCTGTAACCGGATCAAAGTCGAGAAAGTCCCAAGGATTCTCAGCCGAAATGTCGATCAGGCCAGGAGCGCCATCAATCAGCGGGAAAGTATTGGACTTGAGCCGATTACACTCGGCGCAGCCAAGCAGCATGTTGGGCCATGAAAACATGCGCTGCGGATAGTCAGCCTTGGGCCAAAAATGCTCGATGTCAGTGCCATGCGAATCACCGCAGTACATACAGCGCTCGCGCGGCCCCGCCATAGAGCAAAGCACACGTAATGCCTCTTTTAGCGGCTTGGTGCGGCGCGCAGTCTGCCATGTATGCTCAATATCTAAAGTTCTCTGCTGATGGCTCGCATCTGCTCTCGCTTGCCGCTCATCCAATGATCTCGACGAACCCTCCGATAGAGCTATGCGAAAAACACGGCGCATCGCTATAGCTCCTCATCAGTCTGCGCAAACAGCGCAAGCTGCTCGATATCACGGCGCTCATCGGCGGTCAGCTTTGCGCCAGCCCGCTGCTTGGCCTGGAGGCGCGCATAGTCGCTGCGGGCCTGCACCGCCCGTGGCGAGCGCGTGTTCTCTAGGCCAAACGCCGAGGTGAGCAGAATCGTATCGGGCCGCGATGCGATGACTTTTTGGTAGTCATCCTCACTCAGCGCCATGGGCTGCTGATCACCCCCAGGCTCGGGCAGAACAAACAGGCCATTCGGATCGGCAGCCTGGCAGATAATCGGGCTATGGGTGCTCACCAAAAACTGAATGTGGGGAAAACGCTGCTTGAGCCAAAAGCCTATCTCACGCTGCCACTCGGGGTGGAGATGCGCATCGATCTCGTCTATCAGCACCACACCACTGCGATTAATGATCACATTTCCTTCCGAGTCATGCGCAAAAAGGCCCTGCGTGCCATATGTATCAATCAGATGTCGCAGGATATCAGTCAGGAGTGCGAGCATCGCACGGTATCCATCGCTCATATCTTCCCACACTACTTGGATACCATGCCGATCCTCTAGCCACAACCCATCCGAATCAACCCGATCAATCCGCAATTGATTGGGCAGCAGCGAATCATTAAAAAGCTCAAGGAGCATATCAAGCTGCTCTTGATCGACTCGCCTTCCCTCAAGCGCCTTATAGCGCAGCTCGCGCAGCCATTGGGTGGCCTGCTGGAGCGACGCCGCCTCTTGAAACATGGTGGCAAATCGTTGCGTTCTGGGGGCCATCATCAATTGAGTTGCTTCTGATGACGCACCAAACACTCGACGAAATGGCCCATAGCCGCAGGAAAACCAGCCCGGTGCGTCGACCGCCCAGATGCTTCGTTCCGAAGGCAGCAAAGATTTTCTCTTCGCGGGTATCTCTATAATCGTTTCTCTCGACGTATTCCGCAGCAGCAGATTCGCACTGAAGCGCGAGACTGGCGTCTTCCCCGTGCTAACAAAGGTATCATCCTGCGCAACACGGCTGATCTCTAGCGTAATGCTGCCTTTCTCATCTGGCGACCCATGCCGCACCCACTGATTGAGATTTGGCTGAAGCGCCCGCGCGGTATCGCGGCCTGTCAGCCCCATCGCGATGGCCTTGAGGAGCGTGCTTTTCCCTGCGCCATTATCGCCCGTAAACACCGTCCAGCCAGCGTAGCTGCCATCTGGTCGGGCAAGGGTGAAATCAAGATGCTCAAAGCCTCGAATATGATCAAGGATCACTCGGTGCAGGTACATACACGCTCCTACTGCTCATCGATATGTTTGATATGTTGTCAGAAAAAGAGCACCCTTACTGCCCTCTCGATCAAAACAACACAACTACTGTCTTCACATATACTGTATTGCGTGCTCATTATATGGCGGACTATTTTCGCCAGTCAACACAAAAGGGCCGCGCCTCGATCACAGGGCCTATGTGTTCTTTTCGCGTCTTGATATGGTGGGGGCAAATCGTTTTCCCCTTCGCCTCTTCCTGGCATCCCCCTCTGTAGCCTTGGAGCCTTGGTGGTTAAACATCTTCGCGGCCCTGCCCCGCCCGCCCGTGCTATAATCCCCGCATGCTCTACGACGACACTATCGCAGCCATCGCCACCCCGCCTGGCGAGGGCGGCATCGGCATCATCCGCCTGAGCGGCAGGGGCGCGATGCCCATCCTGCAGGCCATGTTCGCGCCTACCCGCCCTGGCCGCTGGCGCAGCTACCAGATGCGCCACGGCCACGTGGTGGCCGCCGACGGCGAGCGCGTGGATGAGGCCCTGGCCGTGTTCATGCGCGGCCCGCGCAGCTTCACCGCCGAGGATGTGGCCGAGATCTCGTGCCACGGCGGGCCGCTGGTGCTGGCCCGCGCCCTGGGGCTGGCGCTGGCCCACGGCGCGCGGCTGGCCGAGCCGGGCGAGTTCACCATGCGCGCCTTCACCAACGGCAGGATCGACCTGACCCGCGCCGAGGCCACGCTCGATGTCATCCAGGCCAAGACCGACGCGGCCCTGCGCTTGGCCCAGGCCCAGCTGGGCGGCTGGCTCTCCGCCGAGCTGGCCGCCATCCGCGAGGAGCTGCTGGCCCCGCTGGCCTACGTCACCGCGCTGATCGACTTCCCCGAGGACGAGGTGGAGGCCCACGAGGTCGAGCGGCCCGTGCGCGCCGCCCTGGCCCGGCTCGACGCGCTGCTGGCCACCGCCGACCAGGGCGTGATCTACCGCCAGGGCGCGCGCGCCGCGCTGATCGGGCGGCCCAACGCGGGCAAGTCCAGCCTGCTCAACGCGCTGCTGCGCACCGAGCGCGCCATCGTCACCCCCATCCCCGGCACCACCCGCGACACCCTGGAGGAGACCGCCAACGTGCGCGGCATCCCTGTGGTGCTGGTGGATACGGCGGGCATCACCGAGACGCTCGACCCGGTGGAGCAGATCGGGGTGGGCCGCAGCCGCGCCGCGCTGGCCAGCGCCGAGCTGGTGCTGCTGGTGCTAGATGCCACCGCCGACATAGGCGAGGACGAGCGCCAGATCGCGGTGCTGGCCGAGGGCAAGCAGGCCGTGGTGGTGCTGAACAAGCGCGACCTGCTGGGCGGCGATGCCCCGAGCGAGCGCGTGGCCCAGGCCCAGGCCCTGCTGCCCGCCGCGCCGCTGGTGCACATCTCGGCCACCACGGGCGAGGGGCTGGATGCGCTGCGCGACGCCGTGGCCAGCCAGCTGCTGGGCGGTATCTCGCTGGGCGAGGGGCGGCTGATCACCAGCCCGCGCCACCGCGACGCGCTGGGCCGCGCCGCCCAGCTGCTGCGCGACGCCCTGCGCGGCCACCAGCGCGGCATCAGCCCCGACCTGCTGTCCATCGACCTGACGGCGGCGCTGGCCGCCATCGGCGAGGTGACGGGCGAGGCCGTGGGCGACGACCTGCTGGCCGCGATCTTTAGCCGGTTCTGCATTGGGAAGTAGCGGCCCCGCACGCTCGGCAGCCGCCTGGGCTGGGGCTAGGCGCTCTACGCTTTGCGCCGGGGCGAACGGGCCACGCTGGAAGCCGCGCCGACATTCGCCCCAGCGCGGCAGCCCCCGCAAGATCGGTTGCGGTCTCCCTTTGTGTCTTCGCGCCTTCGTGGTATTCGTTTCTTTTCGTCCCTTGGTGTCTTGGAGTCTTGGTGGTAAAAACGCTCTGCCGAGCGAGAACGCATCGTCCCTACCGCCTGGGGTGGGGACGTAGCACAAGGAGACCGCCGATGAACCTGCGACCGCTGGGCATCCTC
This sequence comes from Chloroflexia bacterium SDU3-3, assembly GCA_009268125.1. Classification (NCBI taxonomy): domain Bacteria; kingdom Bacillati; phylum Chloroflexota; class Chloroflexia; species Chloroflexia bacterium SDU3-3. Next base: position 45,915 of record WBOU01000004.1, read on the forward strand.
GCGCTCGCGCTGCTGAGCTTTCTGGTGGCGCAGGGCACGGGCATCCGCCTGTTCTTCCACCTGTTCTACATGATGCTGGCGCTGCTGGCGATCTCGGCGGTGTGGGCCTGGGTCAACCTGCGCGGCCTGCGCGTGCAGCGCGAGACCTTCACCAGCCGCACCCAGGTGGGCGGCGTGGCCCAGGAGCGCATCTCGGTGCAGAACCTCTGGCCCATCCCCAAGCTCTGGATCGAGCTGCGCGACCACTCGGACATGCCGCTGCACGCTCCGGGCTTCGTGGCCTACCTGCCGCCCCGCGAGCGCCGCCGCTGGACGGCCAAGACGCCCTGCACCATGCGCGGCAAGTTCACGCTCGGCCCCACCACCCTGGTCAGCGGCGACCCCTTCGGCATCTTCCAGTTCGCCCGCAGCTTCGACGCCACCAGCGAGGTGCTGGTCTACCCCCGCACCACGCCGCTGCCCGAGTTCAGCATGCCCAGCGCCGAGCTGCCCGGCGGCCAGGATGTGAAGAGCCGCGCCTACCACGTGACGCCCAACGTCGCCTCCATCCGCGAGTACCAGCCCGGCGATAGCTTCAACCGCATCCACTGGCGCAGCACCGCCCGCACCGGCAGGATGATGGTCAAGGAGTTCGAGCTAGACCCCACCGCCGAGATCTATGTGGTGCTCGACATGCAGGAGCGCGTGCACCAGGCCCTGGCCGGGCAGCGCCGCAGGGGCGAGGGCGAGCCGCGCATCAGCGAGTCGACCGAGGAGTACGCCGTGCAGGCCGCCGCCTCGATCATGCGCCACCTGATCGAGAAGAATCGCACCGTGGGGCTGGTGGCCTGGGGCCAGCACCGCGAGGTGATCCCCGCCGAGCGCGAGTCGCGCCAGATCTTCAAGATGCTGGAGGCGCTGGCGGTGCTGCGCGCCCACGGCGTCCAGCCGCTGGCCGAGGTGCTGGCGGCAGAGAGCGCCCGCTTTGGCCGCAACTGCACGCTGGTGATCGTCACGCCCTCGCTCGATGAGCGCTGGGTGGCCAGCCTGCAGCAGCTGCGCTACCGTGGCGTGCGCGCGGTGGTGGTGCTGGTCGACCCGCAGTCCTTCGGCGGCTGGCGCGATACCCTGGCGGTGCAACAGCGCCTGGCCGAGCTGCGGACGCCCACCTACCTCTACCGCTACGGCCAGCGCCTGGAGGATGCGCTCTCCACGCCCGAGCTGTTCCGCGAGCCGGTGGCGGCGGGCCGTGCCTAAGCGCTGCCTCGAAGTCCCCGCTCAGCGCAAATACACGCCTCACTTCCACCGTGCGCCTTCTCGCCCATCGGAAGGCCTTTCAGGGCTGCCGCTGAACGTTCTTACCGTGCATGTTTGGAACCTTCGAGGGGGGCGCATCCATTCTTCACGCCCGCGTTTGGAACCTTCGAGGGGGGTGTGAAGAACCTTCGAGGGGGGCGCATCCATTCTTCACGCCCGCGTTTGGAACCTTCGAGGGGGGTGTGAAGAACCTTCGAGGGGGGCGCATCCATTCCAAACACGCGCGCTTGGAACCTTCGAGAGGGGCACACCATTGCCCGCGCGCTGGGAAGCAAACCAGACCCCAATGCGCAGCGGTCAGCTCCGAATACCAGCAGCCCGAGCCGAACGATCAGGCCCGCATGCCACCCGCGCAGGCTTCGCAGCGGGCGGCGGCGCAGTAGCCACCCGCGCCCAGGCGATGCAAACCAGCACGCGGGCGCTTTCAGCACAAGAAAAAGGAAACCCCGATGGAGATCGAGCAGGTCTGGCAGGTCTACGCCGCACAGGGCTACCCCGCGCTGCGGTTGATCGCCCCCAGCACAGCATCCGCCCAGCTCTACTACGCACTGATTGCCTTCGCCCACGACGACATAGCCGCCGCGCAGCAGGCCGCCCAGGCCGCCGCCGCATCCCAGCCCGACAGCCGGGTATTCGCCGAGGCCGCCATCTACCTGGGGCGCGTGGCCCAGCAGGGCAGACAGCAGGTCTATGTCGATGGCGGGGCCTTCACCGCCTTCATCACCAGCGGCGGGAATGTGCCGCTGTATGTGGAGACAAGCCGGCTGCTGCGGCAGATCTACGAGCAGCACGACCAGCTGCGGCTGCTGGATGTGGGGGCAGGCAACGGCCACGCGCTCATCCCCGCGTTGGTGCCACAGGTCGCCCATGTGGGCGTGGTCGAACCATCGGCGGCGCTCTCCGCCGAGCTGGGGGCCAAGCTCGAACAGCGCGGCGTAGCCCACACCATCTACCCCAGCACGCTGCAGGACTTCGCGCGCCAGCACGGCCAGCGCTGGGATCTCATCCAGGCCACCTACAGCCTGCAGTCTATCCCGCCCGCCGAGCGCGGCCCCATGCTGCGCTGGCTGCGGCAGCACACCGACCGGCTGCTGATCGCCGAGTTCGACGCACCTGCCGTGCGCAACTTCTTCGAGCCTAGCTATGTGCGCTATGTGCTGGAGCGCTACGAGCAGGGCCTGGCCGAGTACGCCAGCGACCACGGGCTGGTGAGCCAGGGCTTCCTGATGCCGGTGATGTTTGGCTACTTCGACCGCAGCGCCCTGCGCACCAACTACGAGCAGCCGATTGCAGCCTGGGCCGATGATCTGCGGGCGGCGGGCTTTGGCGCGATTGACGCGCACGCCATCTACCCATACTGGTGGGGCGCGGCCACGCTGCTGGATGCGCGCGCCTAGCCCACGAGCAATGCCACGGCCCCGACGAGCATTCGCCAGGGCCGTGGCATGCTTGCTCGGCTGTGTGCTGGGTAGCTAGGGTGCCCAGGGCGCAACCACCGCCCACGTCACATCGGCCACAAACGAGGCGGTGCTATCCCACGCGTTGGGGCCGCCGTTGCTGGCGATCCACAGCTCGGCGTTGCGGTGGCGAATGTAGCGATTGGGGTAGTTGTACGATTCCAGCGAGACACCCGCGCCAGCCAATCCCGGCTGAGCGCAGAAGGTCGCATCCTGATCGAAGGTGGCGCTGCCATCGCGGGCATCCTTGCGGATGCGGTAGCCACTGTGGCGCAGGTACTGGCCAGGGTAGTTGCGCGACTCGAACGAGTAGCAGCTGGCGTCGGCAAGCCCCACCACCACCTTGAAGGTCGCATCCTGCTTCAGCAGCCCATCGCTGCCGCTCTCCACCACCTCGGTATAGCCCAGCGCATCCTTGTGGCGGATGGAGCGGTTGGTCAGCCCTGCCGTCGTCACCTGCAGCGACTGGTATGCGCCGCTGGCTAGGCTCGCACCGCTGCGCCACCACGCGGGTGCGGCGGCCCAGGTGGCATCGGCGCGGAACCCGGCGGTGTCGGCGAAGGCATCCAGCCAGACCTCGGCATTGCGGTGGCGCACATAGTAGCCCGGCAGGTTCTTCGACTCAAGCGAGAAGCCGGGCGCGCTGCCCAGCCCAGGCCGTGCGCAGAAGGTCGCATCCTGGTCGAAAAGCGCCGAGCCATCGCGGGCATCCTTGCGGATGCGGTAGTTCCAGTGGCGCAGGTACTGGCCGGGGTAATTGCGCGACTCGAACGAGTAGCAGCTGGCGTCGGCAAGCCCCGCCACCACTTTGAAGGTCGCATCCTGCTTCAGCAGCCCATCGCTGCTGCCCGCCACCACCGCCGTGCTGGCCACGCCATCCTGATGCCGCACATAGCGGTCGGTATAGCCCGCCGTTGTCACCTGCAGCGAGAGCAAGGCACCCGGCAGCAGCGTGCCGAACTGCCGCGAGGCGCTGATCAGGCTCTGGTGCGCGGCCTTCACCGCGCTGGCATCCACCTTCATCACCGCGCGGTCGTAGGTGAGCATGCCGTTCACCTCATTTTCCACATCCGTGATCTCGGTGTAGACGGCGGCGCTCAGGCCGGGCTTCTGCATCAGCGACTGGAGCTGCTGCACCATGGCCACATAGCGGCTGGTCAGCGCCGCGCCATCGCTCACCATCTCGTAGCCGAAGCCGTTGCCCGCGCTCCACTCGTGGCCCGCCACGCGCAGGCCCAGGCCGCCGAACTCGCCCAGCACCGCCACGCGCGTGGCCGACGGCGTGGGCGAGCCAGGCCCCACATACACATGCCAGTCGGCCATGTCGCCGTTGCCGCCATCTACCGCGCCGCAGCAGTTGATTCCGCTCATATTGTCCACCAGTCGGCTGGGATCCATGCCTTTGGCCACATCCGCCATGCGGGCCTGGTCGAACTGGCCCCAGCCCTCGTTCTCGATCACCCAGGTGATCACGGCGGGCGAGCTGCGGTGCTCGTCGATGATCTCGCGTAGCTCGCGCTCGAACTCCTGCTTGGCGCTGTCGGATGGGGCCACCGTGTTCATGGAGGGCATGTCCTGCCACACCAAAATGCCCAGCTTGTCGGCCCAGTAGTACCAGCGCTGCGGCTCGACCTTGATATGCTTGCGCAGCATATTGTAGCCAAGATCTTTATCCTTCTGGATGTCGAACTTGAGCGCCTCATCGGTGGGCGCGGTGTAGATCCCGTCGGGCCAGTAGCCCTGGTCGAGCGTGCCGACCTGGAACACAAAGCTGCCGTTCAGCACAGGGCGCAGCACGCCGCCCACCGTGGCCAGCCCGATCGAGCGCATGCCAAAGTAGCTGCCCACCTGATCGACGGTGGAGCCGCCGCCCACCAGCTTCACATCCACATCGTAGAGGAAGGGATCCTCGGGCGACCAGAGGTGCGGGCTGGGCACGGGGATGCGTAGCTCGGCCCCCACCGCGCCGCTGGCGCTGCCCACCGGCAGGCCCCCAGCCGAGGCCGTGGCCTGCACGGTCTGCCCGGCGATGCCCTCGCCCCGCACCACCAGCCGCAGCGTCTGGCCCGCGATATCCGGGGTCATGTCCAGCCGCGTGATGTGGGCCGCCGCCACTGGCTCCAGCCACACCGTCTGCCAGATCCCCGAGGCGGGCGTATACCAGATGCCGCTGGGGCTATTGCGCTGCTTGCCCAAGGGCTGCCCGCCGCTGTCGGTGGGGTCATACACACCCACGATCAGCTCGTTGCTCCCCCCCGCCATAAGCGCGGCGGTGATGTCGAAGCTGAAGGCATCGAAGCCGCCCTGGTGTGCGCCGATGCTCTGGCCGTTCACATACACGCTGGCCTGCCAATCGACCGCGCCGAAATTCAGCAGCACGCGCTGGCCCGCCCACGCGGCGGGCAGGGTGAAGGTGCGGCGATACCACATCCGATCGTGGTGCCGCATGATGCCCGACAGCGCCGACTCGATTGGGAAGGGCACCAGCACGCGCTCGGCCAACGTCTGGCCGAAGGGAGGGGTCTGGCTAGCGGTGGCCGTGGCGAACTGCCACTCGCCATTTAGGCTCTGCCACGCGCCGCGCGTCATCTGCGGGCGCGGATACTCGGGCAGCGGGTTGGAAGCCGAGACCTGCGCGGTCCACGGCGTGGCCAGCGGGGGAACCTTGGGCACCATAGCCGCCTGCGCCGCACCCAGCGGCAGCAGCGCCGCAAACATGAGGCAGGCCAGCAGCGCCAGAGCAGCGCGTTTCTGGAAGATCGGGGCCATGGGCGAACTCCTTTGTCCTATGGATGAGGGTCGTTCGGCGACCGGCAGCCCGGCAGCATGAGGAAGCGCACGGACAGCATACCGTTTGGCTATGCGAAAGAGCGCCTGCCACCGTAAAGCCCATGTACTACCGATCAGGGAGCGCGTCAAATACAGCATTGCGCTGCTCAGAATCAGCGATTGTTAGGCCGAGTACCATATTTAGCTGGGTACATCCTTGTCACAAGTGATGACAAGCCGATCACAGTTCCGCCGCGCGCCATGTCCTATCAGCCGATTGCATCCCGCATAATGCATTGGCAGCCGCGCGACGCATCGGCTATACTGAGGGTGAGCAGACCACCCCACGGCAGCCCTTCGCGCAACCTAATCCTGGACAAGCACCCGCCCAACGCAGTCAGGAGTGCGAATTCCATGAGCAGCCAGACCCGCTACCAGGGCGCAATGCCCACCGTCCCGCCCACGCCCAGCGTTCGCCTGCGCGTGCAGACCAAGCTGATCATCAGCAACATGATCATCATCGTGCTGCTGGCGATCATCGGCCTGCTTGGCTGGCAGATCCTCAAGCGCACCAAAGAGAGCCTCAACCACATCACCGCCGAGCACCTGCAGGGGGCCATCCACCTCGCCAACGCGCAGAACGCGCTCTGGCAGCTGCGCTACGGGGTCTCGCAGTACCTGAGCGCCAATGCAGACGACCGCGCCAAGATTGCCGCGCAGAGCGAGCAGTGGTACACGCAGATCGATACATCGCTGGAGGCCTACGCATCCACCGACCTGACCGACGAAGAGAAGATCGGCTACCAGGTCTGGCAGGAATACTATCAGAAGTATGCCGCCGCCCGCCCGCGCTGGTTCGAGCTGCAGGCCCAGGGCAAGGTCGAGGAGGCCGCCGCGTGGCGGGCCAAGACGATCTTCCCCGACGGGCAGAAGGCGGTCAGCGCGCTCGAGCTGCTGATCAGCCTGCAGCGCCGCGCCGCCGACGATGAGATCGACACGACCAAGAAGATGCTCCAGAGAACCTTCCTCGCTCTGCTGGTCATGATCGTGGTGGCCCTGCTGTGGAGCAGCTTCCAGGCGATCTACTTCATACGCGCGATCGGACGGCCAGTGCGCGCGCTCACCAATGGGGCGCGGGCGCTCAGCGCAGGCCAGCTCGACACGGTGGTGAAGGTGCCACCCGGCGACGAGTTCGGGCTGCTGGGCGACACCTTCAACCACATGGCCAGCGTGGTGAGCCAGCAGACCCAGCGGCTGGCCAGCCAGGTGCGCGAGGCCGAGCGGGCCCGCACCCTGGCCGAGCAGGCCCAGGCCGCCAGCGCCAGCCAGCTGGCCACCATCGAGCAGCAGCAGCACACCATCCGCGAGATGAGCGTGCCCATCCTGCCGCTCTCCAACAGCGTGATCATCCTGCCGCTGATCGGCGCGCTCGACCAGGGCCGCATCCAGAGCGTGCAGCAGATGGTGCTGGACGCCATCGCCCGCGCCGACACCCGCCACGTAATCATCGACATCACCGGCGTGCCCGTGATCGACACCCAGGTGGGCATCGCCTTCATCCAGATCATCAAGAATGTGCGGCTGCTGGGGGCCGATGTGGTGATCACCGGCCTGCGCCCCGAGGTGGCGCAGACCATGGTGGCGCTCAATATCGACCTGCGCGGCATCCAGACCTACAGCACGCTGCAGAGCGGGCTTCAGGCCGTGATGTGAGCATGCCCGCACTGGTGAACGGCCCAATCTTTTGGTATGGTTATAGGACACGATCGCACACAAGGAGCCAGCCCATGACCGTCTACCGACGCCATACCTACTGCTCGTTCTGCGGCACTGTCTACCCCGAGGGCATGGCCTGGCCACGCCGCTGCCCCACCTGCGCCAATACCACCTATGTCAACCCACTGCCGGTGGCCGTCACCCTGCTGCCGGTGGGCGGCGGGCTGCTGCTGGTGCGCCGCTCCATCCCGCCCAAGCTGGGCGAGCTGGCCCTGCCCGGCGGCTTCATCAACGCGGGCGAGTCGTGGCAGCACGCCTGCGCCCGCGAGCTCGCCGAGGAGACCGGCATCGCCACCGACCCGGCCCAGATCCGCCCGCTCACCGTGCTGAGCGCCGACGACGGTATGCTTCTGGTCTTCGGGGTCGCGCCGCCCCTGCCCGGCGAGGCCCTGCCCACCCTGGCCCCCAACGACGAAGTGAGCGAGCTGGCCATCCTCAGCGCGCCAGCCGAGCTGGCCTTCCCGCTGCACACCCAGGCCGCCGCGCTCTACTTCCACCAGCTGCGCGAGCATGGCGAGGTGCGACCGCTAGAGGCATAGCCTGCGCTCTGTGGCACTCTATTTGCTTTCTAGCTCAGCCAGAAGCGATGCTCTGTGCGGGAGGAAGCGCGATGACCGAGCAAGATGTGGCGGTGCGGCGGGCGTTTGTGGTGCTCAACCCAGTGGCGGGAAGGACAACGCCCGATGCGGTGACGGCGGCGCTGGAGCAGGCATTCCCCGCGCAGGGCTGGGCCTACCAGATCTACCAGACCCAGCCCGAGGACGATGTGCGCAGCCAAGTGCGCCGCGCCCTCGACGAGGGCTGCGATATCGTGGTGGCCGCCGGCGGCGACGGCACGGTCTCGATGGTCGCCGATGCGCTGGTGGGCAGCGATGTGCCGCTGGGCATCATCCCGGCGGGCAGCGCCAATGTGCTGGCGCTTGAGCTGGGCATCCCAGGCACCATCCCCGAGGCAGCGGCGCTGCTAGCGGGCGATCATACCCAGCGCCAGCTAGACATGATGAAGCTGGGCGAGCAGCACTTCATCCTGCAGATCGGGGTGGGACTGGATGCGCTGATGATCAAAGACACCGACCGCGAGGCCAAGCGCGCCCTGGGGCGCTGGGCCTACATGCGCACGCTGGCCCGCAACGTGTTCGGCTTCGAATCGCCGCGCTTCACGATCGTGGTGGATGGCAAGCGCCTGCGGCCACGGGCCGCCCAGGTGCTGGTGGCCAACGCCGGCACGCTGGGGGCCAAGCCGCTGACCTGGGGCGAGCACATCCAGCCGCACGACGGCCACCTCGACCTATGTGTGGTGAAAGTGCGGACGCTAGTGGATTACCCCCGCGTGATCTACCAGTTCCTCAGCGGGCGACACCCCAACAGCACCAACATCGCCTACCAGAAGATCTTTCGCTCGGCGACTATCGCCAGCGACCGCCCGCTGCCCGTGCAGGCCGACGGCGAGATCATCGGCACCACGCCGATCACCGTCTCGGTGGTGCCCAAGGCCGTGCGCGTGGTGGTGCCGCACGCGGCGCAGGCCTCGCCGATCATCGGCATGATGCGGCGGGCCGGGCAGGCCCAACAGCAAGGGGAAGATGGCATGACCCAGCAGGACGAGCAGGCGGCCCAGCAGACCCAGCACAGCATCGAGCAGGCCCTGCGCAGCATCCGCACGCCCGAGCAGGCCGACAAGGTGATCGACGACCTTGAGCAGATGTCCAAGGGCGTGAGCGAGCACACCGTGGCCCAGCAGGTGCCCACACCCGAGAGCGCCAAGGCCGCCGCCGAGCAGGTGGAGCAGGCAGCCAAGGCACCTGCCGAGCAGCGCCCCCAGGCCGTGATCGGCGAGGTGGCCGCCCAGATCGCCGCCGCGCCCAGCCCGCAGGATCAGGAGGCGCTCTCCAAGGGGGTGCAGCAGGCCACCCAGCCTAGCGCCGATCACCCCGCCGCGCCCGCACACGAGCGGCAGCTGCTGCAGGATGCGCTGCTGCGGCGGCTTGGGCCGCTGCGCAAGCTCGATACCGCCGTGTTTCTTGCCATCAACAGCCTGCCGCACCCGCCGCTGGCCGACGCCTTCTTTATCGGCCTTACCACCGCATTCAACCGCGGCGACGCCTGGGCCGCAGGCCTGATCGCGGCATCGCTGCGCGACTCGCGCCAGCGCGAGGTGCTGCGCGAGGTGCTGCCCGCGCTCTGGCTCACCGCCGCCACCGTGGAGGGGCCGATCAAGCAGGTGTTCCGCAGGCAGCGCCCGTTTATCTCGGTGGTGCGGGCGGTGGTGGTGGGGCGCAAGCCCGGCAACTACTCGTTCCCCTCGGGGCATAGCGCGGCGGCGTTTGGCGGTGCCTATCTTCTGGCGCGCCACCACCCCAGGCTTGCGCCGCTGCTGTTTGGCCTAGCCGGGCTGGTCGGGTTCTCGCGGGTCTACCTGGGCGCGCACTACCCTGGCGATGTGGTGAGCGGCGCGGGGGTGGGCATGGCCCTGGCCGAGCTGTTCCGGCTGGTGGGGAAGGGTGTGAAGCGACAGATACGGCGCTAGGCTATAAACATAGTTAGGCATAAATTTAAGTAACACTCGGGCTTGGCATGGCAGGAACTCATATATCGCTTGACACATCCTAGCTAGAAGAGCGTATGGCCAACCAAGCCCGTATCGATAAAAGGATATGCGGTTAGGTTCTAGTAATAAAACAAGCAGAGTGCTATACTAATGAGGCTGTCAACGTTTTCGTAGGTACGGTCTTCATGACAACACATACATCAAACCAACGCTCATATCTTATTATTCTAGACCCTCACCAGCTGCTCCCTGGCGAACTCCGCACCCATCTCCAGACTAGCCGTCGCTGGAATGTCATCAACAACAAAACCAGGCATGATCCCAGCGCGGCGCTGCTGGTCGTCGCCGCACAGGAGACGCCATCGCTGCAGATGCACCGCTTCTTCACCTCGGTGGCATCCATCCCCATGGTGATCTTCGACACCGCACCAGCGCTCAACCGGCAGATGAACGCCTTTCACGCCGGCGCCAATGGCTACATTATGCCCGGCATCACCATCCCCGAGCTACTGCCGCTGCTCGACATCGCGGTGCAGGGCGGCTTTGCCACATGCGTGCGCTCGCACCAGCTGGCCCAGTCCATGCTGCGCGGGCCACTCGAGTTCTCCAAGCGCGAGCAGGAGGTGGTGACGCTCTACTCGCTTGGGGCCAGCGAGAGCGCCGTGGCCGAGGAGCTAAACATCTCGATCAAGGCCGTGCAAGACACGCTGAGCCGAGCCTGCCGTAAGGTCGGCGTGAACTCGCCGGTGTCGCTGGTGATGTGGTGGACCCGCTGGTCGCTGGCCGATCCCATCCCCTTTGCGGACGAAGAGGACGAAGAGGACGAGGTGCCCACGATCGCCACACCCTATGTGCTCAGCGCCTAGCAGCACAAAGGGGGCGCGTGTGTACGCGCCCCCTTTGTGCTGCCATCGGATGCCTAGCGGATCGGCGTGCGCAGCGCCCCCAGCCCACCGATCTCCAGCTCCACCTCGTCGCCGCGCTCAAGCCACGGCCCACGGCCCTCGGTCTGCTCCAGCAGCGAGCCGCCGCCCACCGCCCCGCTGAACAGCACATCGCCGGGGTATAGCGTGGCATCGCGCGATGCGCTGGCGATCATCTGCGCGAAGGTGAACGAGGCGTCGCGCATGTTCCCGCGCGAGACCTCCTGGCCGTTGACCCGCGCCACCATGGCCAGGTTATAGCGGCCATCGGGAAGCAGGCGCTCCTCGATCTCGTCGGGCGTGGCCAGCACCGGCCCCAGCGAGCTGGCAAAATCGCGGCTCTTGGATGGGCCATAGCCCGCCGCTAGCTCCAGCCGCTCCAGGTCGCGCGCGCACCAGCCGTTCATCACCATATAGCCCGCAATATGCTGCTCGGCCTCATCCTCGCCGATATCGCGGCCAGCGCGCCCGATCACGCAGGCCACGCCCAGCGCATAGTCAAGCGCCGCGGTCTGCGGCATGTCAAGCTCCTCGGCGGGGCCGAGGATGGCATTGGGGTTGCCAAAGGCAAACAGCGGCTGCTCATACCACTCGGGCAGCAGCCCGCCGTGGCGCAGGCTGGCCGCTGCCAGGGCATGCTCCTCAAACACATTGAACAGCCGCAGCGTGCCGAGGCGCGGCAGCGGGGCCAGCAGCCGCACCTCATCCAGCGGCAGCACCATCTCGGCCCCGCCAATCGAGAGCGGCCCGCTCGACATGTCCTCCACCAGATCTGGCGCTTCCTGAAGCGCATCCGCCCCATAGATCCCCAGCTGATCGAGCACCGCAGCGGCAATCTCGGCGGCCCCATCAACGCCCATACCGTCGGGCTGGCCCTGCAAGATGTCCAGCAGCGTCCAGTGCGGGCGCTCCAGATGCTCGAACACCAGCGGGGCGGCAGCAGAAAGATCGATCACGGCGCCGCCAAGCTGCACCCCCACGCGCGGACGGGGTGAAAGATAGCTAAAGGTCAAAAATCGCACAGTATCCTCCATCGGCTCAGCCAGCGCGGGCTAGGCGGTCTCCTCCAAAAACGTGCGCAGCGCACGGTTAAAGGCCAGCGGCTGGTCGTCCATCGGGTTGTGGGCCGCGCCGCGCAGCTCCACATAGCGCGCGCCTGGAATGCTGGCCGCCAGGCGGCGCGAGAGCGCGGCGGGCACCAGTGGGTCGAGCGAGCCGCTCACCACCAGCGTCGGCACGCGCACCGCGCGGGCATAAGAAAGCAGCGGTGCGCGGATCAGGCTGCCCAGCAGCAGGTGCATCACATCCGGGTCGTATCGTGAGGCGTATGAGAGCCGCCGCATCGTGGGCCAGAATGACCCGCCTCGGTGGATATGCGGCACCTGGCTGGCCAGCACGCGGGTATATTGGCAGAGGTGGATGGTGAGCCGCAGCGCCGCGTAGCCGTGTGTGGGCAGCAGGTAGGCTCGGGTGACAAAAGGCAGATCCTCGCCGTGCACAGCAGCATCCACCAGCACCAACCGCCGCACCAGATCGGGGCGGGCATGCGCCAGCGCCAGCGCGATATCGCCACCCATCGAGTGCCCCAGCAGCGTCACCGGCTGACCGACCACGGCATCGCAGAACTGTCCAACCCGCTCGGCCAGCTGCTCGATCGTGCGGCATGCGCCCAGGGCGGTGCCGCCGTGCCCCGGCAGGTCGGGCGCAAAGCTGCGGTGGTCGCGGGCAAGATCGCACATGGACGACCACCAGATCTCTTTAAACGCCGCCCAGCCATGCACCATCACCAGCGGCTCTCCATCGTCGCCCGCCGCCACATAGGCCATCTGCGCCACCTCATCATAGCGCGGCTGGGGGTCACCATACAGCTTTCCTATCACAGGCCCAAGCTCCAGCCCTGGGGATCATCGCCCACCGCCAGCATCAGGCCACGCGCATCGGCGGGCACATCAAAGATCACCGGCACGCTCACCAGCTGCTGATTCCCAGGGATATGCTGCTCCATGCTAAAGATGCCTGCCTGCCCTGCCCCATAGGCGCTCAGATAGGCCGATGACGCGGCGGGGATAGGGTGGTAGCGCCTGCCGCTCCCATCGCTCAGGGTGATCAGCTTGGCAGGAAGCATGCCGCCAGCCGACCCATTGCCCACCGCCACCAGCGCCAGCACAAACCGCCCGCTCGGCTGCAGCGTGCCAATGCTGCCGCTCAGGCGCACCGCATCGCTGGGCCGCAGCAGGCTCACGCTCCACGCGCCCTGGTGCTGAAAGGTGCCAAAGGTGGCCGGGGTGGGGGTGGGCGCAAGCGCCAGGGTGGGGGTGGCCGGCGACAGCGTGGGCGGCACCGCGCTGGGCGGCTGAGCGGGGGTGGCGACACTCGCCACCCCGCCCAGGCCAGGCGATGCCGCCTCGCGCCAGGGGTGCGCCACCAGCAGCACGCCCACCAGCACCAGGGCCAGCGCCAGCAGCCCGCCGGTGAGCCAGCGCTGGCGCGGCGCGGGCTGGGCAGGCCCTGGCAGGGGCCGCAGGCGCACGGCGGGCCGTGGCTGGGCGGCAGGCGCGGGGGATGGCGGCGCAGGGTGCGCAGGGCGGGCCGCCAGCTCGCGCTCGGCTACGGCGGCGCGCAGCACTGCCAGGCTACGCTGTGCCACCTGGTTAGTAGGGTCAAGCTGTAGCGCATACCGCAGGGCGTTGCGCTGCTCCTCTAGAGTCTCGGCCACGCTGGCCAGCATCAGCCAGGCCTGCACGCTCTGATGCTGCGCGGTAATCGCCCGCAGCAGCGCGCGGGCTGCGGCCAGATCGCCGCGCTGGCGGGCGCGCTGGGCTGCCGCAAGAAGGGTGGGGGGGGCGTCGGTCTGCTCACGCATGGGTTCCTGCCATTTCCGTCAGACATGCGAAAGACGAAGGATGGTACGCCTTCGTCTTTCGCAGCTGGCCACTGTGCTATGGCCTCGCACGTTCACTTGTGGGCAGGTGGCCTGCGCCGCAGCGTCAGGCGCTAGGGCACGCTGTTCAGCACCAGGAAGCCCTGGCCCTGATTCGCCCGCGTGAACAGCACCAGGTTGGTCGCATCGGGGGCGACATCAAACACCAGCGCCACGCTGTACGACTCGCCGTCGGCGGGCAGCGTGTCCTCAAGGCTCTTATCGGCGTTGATGCCCGGCTGGACATACGCCCGCGACGCGGCGGTGTTCGCCGGGTAGACGCGGCCCTGCGCATCCTTCAGCACGAACAGATCGGCTGGGATCACCTGCTCGGTACCAGTCTTATTTGCAATAAACGCAAGGATTACCGCAAATCGCCCATTCTGCGCGTTCACCCCGCCAACCGAGCTGCCCAGCGAGGCGGCATAGGTGGCGTCGGGGTAGGTGTAGCCCCAGCCGTTGGCCTCAAGCGTGGTGCCAATGGCGACCTGTTCGGGGTTGGCGGTGGCCGGGTCGGCGTAGCTGCCGGGCTGCGGCTCGGCGGGCACTGGGGTCGGCTCTAGCGTGTCGGTGGGCGTCAGCATGTCGGTGCCCGAGATCGCGCCGGTGCCGCCGATGCCGGTGGTATCGGTGGTGACCGAGGTGGCCGAGGGCAGGCCCGAGGCATCGGCGGTGGCGCTGGCCACCGGTGTGGGAACACCAGCAGTGCCAGAATTACCCTTATTGAAGAACAGGCTGAAGATGAGAAAGCCGAGCAGCAGCACGACCGCAAAGCCGATCAGGAGGCGGGCCAAAGGTGTGATCTGGAAGGGGGCGCGGGTCATAGTGCCACTATCCTCATCTATCAGGGAGCGGGTGCGGGCGCTGCGGCGGGACTCGACGCGCTCGCGGGCGCTGCTGGAGGAGGAAGAGGCAAACGCCCCAGCGCTGGCGGACTCGTCGTCGCCCTGGTCGCCGTAGCCAGTCGGCTCGTTGCGCGGCGTGCCGCCCACCTTCTCGACCATATCGTAATCATCAAAAGCCGAGTCAAGCTCGGCGGCATAGAGATCTTCTTCGCTCAGATCCGCCGCAGCGGGCGGGGGCGGCGTGGCAACCGGCGTGGGGGCGGGCCTGCCGCTCACACTGTCGGGGTCAACCCCAAGCGCCTGAAGGCCCTTGCGCGCCATCTCGTTGCTGGGCTCAAGCGCAACCACATGTTCAAGGGCAGCGCGGCGTTCATCGGGGCCCTCGGCAACCCCAGCCAGCCACAGCCAAGCTTGGACATTGTCCGGGTCCTGGCGCGTGAGCAGGCTAAACAGGTTGCGTGCTTCTTCGCGATTCCCTTCGCGCGCGGCCTCGATTCCAAGCTGCAGAATCGTATCTGATTCCGCCATGCGTGATTCCTTCCTGTTACGCCCGATGGGGCAAGGTAGAAACTAAGCCGATCTGGCGTTGCAATGCGGCAATTTTCCGCTGCCGCGATGCAGAAGCCACGGCAGGCTGCGGCTATTCTATCACAGTGAAAATGGGCGGTCAACACCGGACTTTTGTCCTATCGCGCCCCTATCGCTTGTTTGGCCCTCGCCTCGTACGAAAGTGCAAAGAGTTTTATCCCGCCATGCCCGCCACAATCACATGTGGGTGCCTTGCGGCTCTCTTGCCTATCGTCGTTTGGCTTAGCCATTATTTCTACGCATGGCAAAGCGCTCGCGCCATGCTCAGGTAAATATATCAAATATCATCTGCTCGCCACCTACGCCACCACTACCCAGAACGGGCGAGATCTGCTACTATGAGCACAAACTTCTTACGTTTTCAGATTAACTATATTTCTCACTACCAACTGTGGTGAAGGAGCAAACTTGTGTCGCAGACACCTGACAGCACCATTGATATCAAAACCACCATCCTCGATGCCATCGGCAACACCCCGCTGGTGCAACTGGGCGCGGTGGCGCGCAACATCCAGCCCCGCCTGGTCGCCAAGGTCGAGTTTATGAACCCCGGCGGCAGCGTGAAAGACCGCATCGGCATCGCCATGATCGAGGCCGCCGAGCGCGATGGGCTGATCAAACCCGGCGGCACGATCGTGGAGGCCACCAGCGGCAACACCGGCGTAGGCCTGGCGATCGCCGCCGCGATCAAGGGCTACAAGAGCATCTTCGTGATGCCCGACAAGATGAGCGAGGAGAAGATCCGCCAGCTGCGCGCCTTCGGGGCGCGCGTGGTGATCACGCCCACCGCAGTCGAGCCAGACGACCCCCGATCGTACTACTCGGTCTCGCGGCGGCTGGCCGAGGAGACCCCTAACGCCATCCTGGCGGGCCAGTACTGGAACGCATCCAACCCCGAGGCCCACTACCGCAGCACTGGCCCCGAGCTGTGGAAGCAGACCGGCGGCAGGATCAAGGCGTTTATCGCTGGCATGGGCACTGGCGGCACGATCAGCGGCACCGGGCGCTACCTGAAAGAGCAGAACCCCGACATCAAGGTGGTAGGCATCGATCCCTACGGCTCGCTGCTGCACCGCTACTTCTACACCCGCGAGCTTGGCGACACCCACGGCTACAAGGTAGAGGGCGTGGGCGAGGATTTTCTGCCCAGCACGCTCGACTTCAGCGTGATCGATGACGTGGTGCAGGTGGGCGACCGCGAGGCCTTCACCATGACGCGGCGGCTGGTGCGCGAGGAAGGGCTGTTCTGCGGCGGCTCGTGCGGGATGGCGGTGGCCGGGGCGATCAAATGGCTGCGCAGCGAGCAGGCCGCCCACCTGACCGAGGATGATGTGGTGGTGGTGCTGCTGCCCGACAGCGGCGCACGCTACCTCTCGAAGATCTTCGACGACACCTGGATGCGCGAGAACGGCTTCCTTGAGCTGTCCACCGTGGCCGATCTGCTCGCCGCACGCCAGGGCCAGCTGATCAGCGCCAGCGAGGACACCACCGTCGAGGCCGCCATCCGCCAGATGAAGACCCACGGTATCTCGCAGCTGCCCGTGCTGGATGCCCAGGGCCACCTGCACGGTATCATCGGCGAGAGCGACCTGCTCGACTACCTGCTAGGCGGCGGGGCCATGAGCCACACCATCACCGACCTGCACGCCCACGAGGTCGCCACCGTCGATCTGGCCACCCCAATCGAGGATCTGACCAGCATCTTCGGGCGCGGGCAGGCCGCCGTGGCGGTAGAGGATGGCCGGGTGGTCGGCATCGTCACCAAGATCGACGTGATCGACTTCCTGGCCCAGCGACGCTAGCGGCCCAGCAAAAAGGGCTGCTTGGCATCGCCAAG
The DNA here is from genome assembly GCA_009268125.1 of Chloroflexia bacterium SDU3-3. NCBI lineage: Bacteria > Bacillati > Chloroflexota > Chloroflexia > Chloroflexia bacterium SDU3-3. The sequence continues at coordinate 62,874 of WBOU01000004.1, forward strand.
CAGCCCTTCGCTATGCGGCGCGGCGCTACAGCGGCTTGATCGCCAGCCCGGTCTGCTCAAGCGCATACGAGATGCTCGACTGCAGGTTCGACATAGTGGTCAGGTTGGAAAGATCGACCCCGAGGTGCGTGATCGTCTGCGCGATCTCGGCCCCGATCCCGCAGAGGATGATCTGCGACCCCAGCAGGTTGGCCGCCTTGGTCGTCATCAGCAGCAGGTTGGCCGTGCTGGTATCCATCAGCGGCACGCCGGTGATATCGATGATCACAATCTCGGCCTGGTGCTCGGCAATGCCCTCCAGCAGGCGCTCGTTGATCTCGCCCGCGCGGTGGCTGTCGATCGAGCCGACCAGCGGCAGCACCAGAATACCCTCGGACACTGGCATGATCGGGGTGGAAAGCTCGCGGATGGCGCTGCGCAGCGCGTCCTCGGCCTGGCGCTGGGTGTCCACCGTGCTGAAGAAGGCCTGCTCCATCTGTGTCCGCTGGCGATCGATCTCGGCCTGCTCCTCCTTCAGCAGCGCCCCGATCAGCGACGCAAAGCCATCCAGCACATGGCGCACCAGCACCACGCGGTCGGTCACCGGGTCGATCTTCGCCGCCTGCTCAACCGCCGCCTGCTGCGCGGCCAGCACCGACTCCAGGCTCATGCCCTGGCGGCCAAGCTCGCCACCCAGCTGTGCGGCCTTGGCAAGCCCCCCGTCAGCATCCACCAAGATCTTGGAAAGCGACGCCGCGATGCCTGGCAGCTTAAACGACGCGAGCGTACCGCGGTTGCTCAGCGCCTTGCTGCTGAGCGCTGCTTTGATCGCCTGCTCAAATGGCTCACGGAGCTGATCATGTGGTGTTTCCACGTGGGCTACTCCCCGCGCGCAAGAAGCGCACCATATATCGCCGCTTCATTTGCCTGCCCCTGGGTCTGTTCTTGAAAACAGTCCTCTAGCCCAAGCCATGCATCCAGCCGCTTCAGCTCGGTAACGTGCCATGGCGCAAACAGCTCGCGGATCTGCGCCGCCGATCGGCTGTAGGTCTCAGCGCCAAGCCCGCGCAGCCGCTCTTTTGCATCGCTGTAGGTCGCCGGATCCTCTTTAATACTCTCAAGAAAGCTGACCGCCATCTGGCTGCCAGGGCTGGCCCACTCGTAGGTGGCCTGGGCGATGCGGCGAATGAAGGCATCCTCGATGAAGTAGGAGACGCCGATAAAGCCGATGGCGGTAGGTTCATGCGGGGCAAACAGCGTCGAAGCGGTGCTGAGCAGCAGATCGATATCGCGGATATCCATCAGCACATAGTGCGCCTGCGGCGTATCGGCCAGCACCTGCTGGGCATAGGCAAGCGTCATGGGGTCGTTATCGGAATACAGCACCGTGGTATTCGGCAGGCTGGCGTGGAAATGGCCCTGCGTAGGCATGCCCGACCCAAGATCAAGCACCTGGGTCACACCCTCATTCGCCCAGCGCTCGGCGATCAGCTGGAGGAACCAGCGATTGAGCCGCGCCAGGAATGGGTAGCTCGGCAGCAGCTTCACGATCTTCTCGGCCTCCTGGCGGTCAACAGCGAAGTTGTGATGCCCGCCAAGGACATAGTCGTAGATCCGCCCGATACATGGCTTCGAAGCGTCAATGCTCATATATGCCACCCCTCATGTACTGATGTGCGATCACCAAGCAGCAACAAAGTTGGGCAACGCCATGGGCTCTTTTGTGGCTTCTATTATCTCATAGGTATCTACGTTTTGCACGAGATGCTTTGCAGAAAACACCGGAGGATAGCACTTTTGTCGGTGTTCTGGCATGCATCTGCCTACATTCTGTCATGGATGAATCGCGTTCATATCCGATGATGATACCAGTACGGCGAGAAGAGGTGCAGAGCGCGACAGAGCGGTACGCAATGAAGATGAATACCACCACAACGGCTGTCATCTTCCTGTCATCTGATAGGCGAATTATGGAGGCGTACCTCCTCGGTGTATTGTGCGAGATAGCAATGCTACGCTGTGTACTCGACACATCCAACATTCTCGCAACAACATCGCCGAGATGTGCCACAAGAGGTTCGCCATGGCCTATGCCGACTACCTGCGCTGGAAGACGACACCGCTCGCGACCACACCCGAACTCTCGATCGTCATCCCAGCCTACAACGAAGCTGACCGGATCGTGCCCACGATCGGCGCGATCGCATCCTATGTCTCGGGCATGGGGATCGACTGGGAGCTGATCATCGCCGATGACGGCTCGCAGGATGAGACCATCGCGCTGGTCGAAGGGCTGGGCATGGTAAATGCCAAGGTGCTGCGCGCGCCCGCCAATGGCGGCAAGGGCAGCGCCGTGCAGCGCGGCATGCTGGCCGCCAGCGGCCGCTACCAACTGTTTGCCGATGCCGACAACTCGACCCCGATCGAAGAGGTGACCAAGCTGATCGCCCAGCTGCGGGCGGGCTACGACATCGCCATCGGCTCGCGGGCCGCCCAGGGGGCCGAAGAGGCCCACCGCAGCCCGCTGCGCCGCCTGATGAGCGGCAGCCTGCGCTGGATCGTGCGGCACGTGCTGCGGATCGGCGTGCTGGACACCCAGTGTGGCTTCAAGCTGTTCACCCGCGATGCCGCCCAGCTGCTCTACCGCAGGCAGAAGATCATGGGCTTCTCGTTCGATCTCGAGATCCTCTACCTGGCCTTTAAGTACAGGCTGCGGGTCGCCGAGGTGCCCATATCGTGGGTCGACGCCCCTGGATCCAAGGTCGACGCCCTCAAGGAGGCCCGGCGCTTCATCAACGATCTGGTTCGTATCAAGTGGAACGATCTGCGTGGGGTCTACCCCAGGCAGATCCAGCAGCCCCAGCCAGCGCAGGTCGCACGCCAATCGATCGCCGATCGGCTGCGCAGCGCCTGGGGCAGCGTAAAAAAGGCCTTCGCCAGCCCGCCCGCCGCCACCGCCCACGCCCAGCCAAAAGCCGAGAGCGGCACAACCGAGAGGTTCGGCATGCACATCGCGGTCGTCACCACCTACCCGCCCAGCGCTGGCACCCTCAACGAGTACGCCTACCACTTTGTGCGCTGCCTGCTGCAGAAGCCCGAGGCCGCCAGCGTCACCCTGCTGGTGGACGAGCTGCCACACGGCGCTGCCTACCCCCAGCCCGAAGACACCGAGGGCAAGCTGCAGATCATCCCATGCTGGCGCTTCGGCGACATGCGCAACGCCGCCCGCATCAGCACCGCTATCGGCCAGATCAAGCCCGATGTCGTGCTGTTCAACATCCAGTTCGCCAGCTTCGGCGGCGACAAGATCGCGGCGGCGCTGGGCCTAAGCGCACCGATGCTGGTCAAGGCGATGGGCTACACCACCATCGTGCTGATGCACAACATTATGGAAACGGTAGACCTGCGCAATGCGGGCTATGGCAGCAGTCGGCTTAGCGAGCTGCTCATCCGGTCGGCTGGATCGATCATCACCCGCATGCTGCTCAGCGCCGATCTGGTCGCGCTGACTATCCCGAAGTACGTCGAGATCCTTGAGCGCAAGTACGGCGCGCACAACGTGCTGCTAGCCCCCCACGGCGCATTCGAGCAGATCCCGCCGCCAGCGCTGGAGCTCAAACCCGGCCCAGCCGTGATCATGACCTTCGGCAAGTTCGGCACCTACAAGAAGATCGAAACCCTGATCGAGGCCTTCAAGCTGCTGCAGCTGCGCAACACCGCGCCCGTGCAGCTGGTGATCGCGGGCACCGACAGCCCCAACGCCAAGGGCTACCTAGAAAGCGTGCGACAGCAGTACGCCGACGTGACCAACATCCGCTTCACCGGCTACGTGGCCGAAAACGATGTGCCCCAGCTCTTCGGCGATGCCGCCGTGGTGGTCTTCCCCTACACCAGCACCACCGGCAGCTCGGGGGTTTTGCACCAGGCGGGCAACTATGGCAAGGCCGTGGTGCTGCCCCAGCTGGGCGACCTGGCCGAGCTGATCGAAGAGGAGGGCTACAGCGGCGAGTTCTTCACCCCCGACGACCCAACCAGCCTAGCGAGCGCCATCGCCAGCGTGCTCGACGACGACACCCGCCGCCAGCACATGGGCATGCGCAACTACCTCGCCGCCTGCGGCCTGCCCATGGCCGATGTGGTCGACTGGTACCTGCTGCACGCCCAGCTCGTGCTCGAACATACGGCCCGGCCAGCCCAGGCGGCCCGCTCGATCCGCGTTGGAAACTAGGCACGCACCTATACCGCTATCTGGATTCGTAGAGAAGGAGCAAGCTGTGGAAGTGACAGTCGAGAGCATTGAGCAGGGGACTATTCTGCATCTCCATGGGCGGTTCGACGCCAACGTATCGGCCAGGGTCGTCGAGCACATCGACAGCGCCGCCAGCACCGACACACCAAACACCATCGTCAACATGGCCGAGGTGCCATTCATCGACTCGTCGGGGCTTACCGTGCTGGTGCGCGGCCTCAAGCGCTGCCGCCAGCGCAATGGCGACCTAGTGCTCTGCAACTTGCAGCAGCCGGTGCAGATCATCTTCGAGCTGACCAGCATGGACCGGGCATTCAAGATCTTCACCGACGAGGCGGCGGCGCGCGCAGCGCTGAGCCACTAGCGAACGCTTATGCTTGCCGAACTTGTCCTAACACATCGTGAGCATATTGCCAGCATTGCCCAGGGCTGGATCGCATCGGGGGCGGGATCCTTCAGCATCGGCGACGATGCAGGCCCGATCTGCACCTGGCCCAGCGGTGCCGAAGGCGAGCCAAGCGTGCGCACCCCGTTGATCTGGGGAGGGCGCAGCATCGGGTGGATGGGCGTGGCAGGCTGCTCGCACCACGAGCAGCCGCGGCTCGCATCCGAGGCCCAGCTGCTGATGAAGCTGCTGATCGCCGAGCGCGACCTCGACCAGATGACCAATGATCTGATCGAGACCCAAGATCAGCTGCTGGCGATGTACGACCTCACCAGCTCGGCACGCAACCACCTCGGGCTGGCCGAGACCATGCGCGCGCTGGCCGCCGAGGCCGCGCGCCTGCTGCACACCGACGCGGTCTCCATGTTCCTGATGCCGCTGATCGTGCACCACCCACACCCGATCATCGAGGACAGCCTGCTGCTGCAGTATGTCGAGCGGGCCAAGGCCCACAACCACATCCTGGTGATCAATGAGGGCGGGGCCGAGCCGCTGCCCGGAAACATCCGCAACCTGTGCGTGATGCCGATCAGCGTGCGCGGGAAGCTCAGCGCTGGCATCATGCTGTTCAATAAATCGATCAGCGGCTTCATCGCCGCCGATATCAAGCTCATCCGCGCCATCACCGAGCACGCCGGGATGCAGATCGAGCAGACCCTGCTCTACCAAGAGTCGCTGGCCCAGGAGCGCATGAAGACCGAGATGCACCTAGCCCGCCAGGTGCAGCAGCGCCTGCTGCCCCAGCAGGCCCCAGCCATATCGGCGATCGATGTCTACGCCGAGTCGCGCTCGGCGCTGCAGGTGGGCGGCGACTTCTTCTACTTTGTGGAGCAGCCCGCCCGCCCGCTGTTCATCGCCGTGGGCGACGTGGCCGGGAAGGGCATCTCGGCGGCGATGATCATGGCCATGCTGCACGCCTCGATCTGCAGCGCGGCCAAATTTATGCCCCACCCATCGGTGGTGCGCGTGCTGGCCCGCGCCAACGAAGATCTGTACGACGACTTCACCATCCTTGACGCCTTCGCCACCACCTTCGTGGCGCAGTACACCCAGGACGACCAGCTGCTGCGCTACACCAACGCCGGGCACTCGCCCGTGATCTTCTGCCCCGCCGAAAGCCCACCGATCATGATCGAGTCAGATGGGCCGCCGATCGGCGTGCTGCCCGCCTACCTTGGCAGCGAGCACATGATCCACATCCGCGCAGGCGATCTGCTGATCGTCGCAACCGATGGCTTCAGCGAGGCGCAGAATGCAGCGGGCGAGCTGTATGGCTACGACCGCCTGCTGGCGCTGATCGACTCGCTGCGGGCGAAGCCAGCCCTCGAAATCGCCAACGATATCTTCGGCGCGATCGATCGCTTCTCGGGGGGCCGCCCCCAAGATGACGACCAAACACTCGTGGTGATCAAAGGAAAAGAGCGTGACAAAAGAACCACTGCAGAATATTCAGCTTAACCTGCCTGCGAACCTAGGGTATCTGTCCCTGCTGGGGCCGTGCCTCACCACCATGCTTGAGCAGGCATCGGATATCAAAGAGGTGCGCAACCTGGCCTACAACATCCAGCTGGCCATCCACGAGATCTGCACCAATATCATCGGCCACGCCTATGATAATAACCCCAACGGGCGGATCGCGATCTCGATGGAGTACAACCGCAAGAGCCGCGAGGTCATCATCCACCTGACCGACACTGGCCACTCGTTCGACCCTACCACCGTGCCCGACCCCGACCCCGAGGCGCTGCAAGAGGGCGGCTACGGGCTCTTCCTGGTGCGCAAGCTGATGGATGAGATGAGCTACAACGCCCTGCCCGGCGGAAACCACTGGCTGCTGATCAAGAAGATCTGAGGAGAACCCATGCTCATGAATGTCTACGATCACGTGATCAAGGTGACAGTGATCGCGCCCCAAGAGCGCATCGACGCCTTCTGCGCCCCCGAGCTGCGCGCCATGCTCGACACCATGCTGGTGCAGGGCACCACCCGCTTTGTTGTCGATCTATCGGCGGTGCCATTTCTGGATAGCGCGGGGCTGGCGGTGCTGGTGCGCCTGCTCAAGCGCTCGCGCCAGGTGGGGGGCGATATACGCATCATCATGCCCCAAGAGGAGGCCGCCCGCCGCATCCTGCACCTGACCAAGTTCGACCATGTCTTTCCTCTTTCCGAGACGGTGGACCATGCGCTGCGCAGCTTCGCCTAGCCCATCTGCCCAGGAGATAGCCCATGGCCAGCATTCTTGTAGTTGACGACTCGCCCGTGATCCAGCGCTTGCTCCAGCACACGCTTCGGCGGGTGGGCTACGTGGTGATGGTGGCATCAAGCGGGGTGGAGGCGCTCGCCCAGCTGCGAGCGGAGCGCTTCGAGCTGGTGATCGCCGACCTTTCGATGCCCGACATCGATGGCCTAACCCTGCTACGCACCATCCGCAGCGACCCGCAGCATAAAGATCTGCCCCTGCTGATGCTGACCGCCAGCGGGCAAGATCAGGATCGGATCGACGCCCGCGCCGCCGGGGCCAGCGCATTTCTCACCAAGCCCGCTAGCTCGCAAGATCTGATCGCGACAGTCAGCCAGCTAATCGGCGGGGCCGCTGGGTAGGCACGCGGCACACCGCAAGTGCGGCAACCAGGCCTGGGCCACGATCTGCCAGAAAGCCCAGGGCAGAAGGCGGCACTGCCCTGGCGCTTTTTATTGCACAACTGCACCAAAAAAGCCGCGCGTTTGCATCAATGTTCGCCAGGGCATGAGCCATACACTACGACCATACCCAGCACACCAATATCCACACGATGATCGCCGATATGTGACGAGAGAGCACTATGATACGGACAAACCTCAGCCTGCTACCAGAAGATTTTGACCAGATCTTTCCGTTTCATATTGCCTTTGGCACCGATCTCCAGATCACCCAGTTTGGGCACTCGCTCGCGCGTATCGCGCCAGATCTGGCGCACGATCAGCCACTGGCGCAGTTTTTCCGGATCACACAGCCCCACGCCATCCATACCTTTAGCGACATCGAGCGGCAGAGCAGCGCGCTCTTCATGCTGGAATCCACCACAGCGCCGCTGACGCTCAGGGGGCAGATCCTGATCCAGAGCGCGCCCGCGCCCATGGCGGTCTTTCTCGGCTCGCCCTGGGTCACGAGCCTCAGCGAGCTGGCCTCGATCGGGCTGAGCTCCACCGACTTTGCGGTGCACGACCCCATGGTCGATCTGCTGACGCTGCTCCAGTCGCAGCAGGTCGCGCTGCGCGACACCAATGAGCTGGCCCGCGCGCTCGAAAGCCAGCGCCAGAGGCTGCTCAAGACCAACCAGCGGCTCGAATATACCCTCCACGAGATCGCGAATACCGACAGCGCGCTGCGCGCCAGCAACACCCGGCTCTCGACCCTGATCACCAATATGCAGAGCGGCATCCTGGTCGAGGATCAGCAGCGCCATATTGTGCTGATCAACCAGACCTTCTGCGACTTGTTCTCCATCCCGGTGCCGCCCGACGATCTGATCGGCAGCGACTGCAGCCAGTCGGCGCAGCTGTCGATGGGGCTGTTCTACGATCCCCAGGGGTTTGTGTCCAGCATCGACCAGATCCTGATCGAGCGCACCCCGGTGGTCGCCGAAGAGCTGGCCATGGCCGATGGGCGCACGCTTGAGCGCGACTACATACCGATCTTTTTGGACGAGCAGTACTACGGGCACCTATGGCAATATCGCGATATCACCGAGCGTAAGCAGAGCCAGGCCGCGCTGGCCCAGGCCCGCGATGTGGCGCTGGAATCGTCGCAGCTGAAGTCGGAGTTCCTTGCCACGGTCAGCCACGAGATCCGCACGCCGATGAACGGCGTGATCGGCATGGCCGAGCTGCTGCTAGAGACGCCGCTCAACGACGAGCAGCGCGAGTTTGTGCAGATCATCAACGAATCGGGGCACGCGCTACTGACCATTATCAACGACATCCTCGACTACTCGCGGATCGAAGCGGGCAAGATGGTGCTTGATAGCGTGCCCACCTCGCTGCCCACGTTGATCGCCACGGTGAGCCGTATGTTCACGGCCAGGCTGCAGCCCATGGGCATCGCCATGGCTGCCGCAATCGGGCCGGGCGTGCCCGAGATGGTGCTGGCTGACGCCGGGCGGCTGCGCCAGGTGCTGCTCAACTTGCTGGGCAACGCGGCCAAGTTCACCGAGCGCGGCAGCATCACCATCCGTGTCGATATCGAGCAGTCGTCGAGCCGCGACTGCCTGGTGCGCTTCGAGGTGCACGACACCGGTATCGGGATCTCGGCAGCCGCCCAGCAGCGCCTGTTCCAGCCATTCATGCAGGCGGATGGCTCGGTGACGCGCCGCTACGGCGGCACCGGGCTAGGCCTAGCGATCAGCAAGCGGCTGGCCGAGCTGATGGGCGGCCAGATCGGATGCACCAGCGAGGAGGGCCAAGGATCGATCTTCTGGTTCACCGCGCGGCTGGCGCTAGAGCAGCCCCCGCAGCAGCCCGATGAGGCCGTGCCGACCAGCCAGCGCCATGTGCTGCTGGTGGATGACAACCCGGTCAACCAGCACCTGGCGGTGCGGCAGCTGGCCAAGCTGGGGTACACCGCCGATACGGCCTCCAGCGGGCGCGAGGCGCTGGACCTACTGGCCCGCCAGCGCGAGCGCTACTGCGCGCTGCTGCTCGACTGCTACATGCCCGACATCGACGGCTACGAGGCGGCCCGCACGCTGCGGGCGCAGGAGGCAGGCAGCAGCGTGCACATGCCCGTGATCGCGCTGACCGCCAGCACGCTGCAGCGCGACTACCAGGCGTGCATAGCGGCGGGCATGGACGCGGTGCTCACCAAGCCACTGCAGCCGGACGAGCTGGCGGATGCGCTGGAGCAGTGGAGGCTGAAGCCCCAGCCCGTAACTGCCGCGCCGCCAAGCATCGACATGGCAGTGATCGAGCCATTTCGCACGCTTGACCCCAGCGGCGGCATCCTCTCCACCATGGTGGCGATGTTCTACGACGAGGCTCGCCTCCAGATCGAGGCCATCCGGGGCGCGCTGGCCAGCGGCGACACTGCGTCGATCGCGCAGGCCGCGCAGCAGCTGCAACGTAGCTGCGCCCAGGTGGGGGCCTGCCAGCTGGCCGAGCAGGCCCAGCAGCTGCAGGGCTGGGCGCAAGATGGGGCGGTGGATCAGGTCGCGCAGGGGCTGCCCGCACTCGTGGGCGAGATCACGCTGGTGCAGCAGCAGCTGCTGGCGATGGTGCAGGAGCGCGCCGCGTTCACCGCTTAGGCAGCTGGCGCGGCAATGAGAAGGCGGGGCAACCCGCCTTTTTTTGTTGCGGCAAGCTGTTGCGGCGAGTTGATGGCAGGATGTCATCAACTCGTCATCTGATGCCAGCCTACGGGCGTGGTTTCTCCGCAGGGGCGGCGGTATATAGGCGCATTGGGCAACCCACCCATCGTACCCAACCACCCAACAATCTCATGTGGAGGCTCCTTCCATGGCTCAACCACGCCTGCGGCATCTGCTCGCCCGCCTTCCCGAGGGCCTGCTCGCCGGGGGGCTGCTGTTCGGCAGCACCACCCTGGTGAATGCGGGCAACTACGCCTTCAACCTGATCCTCGGGCGCTGGCTTGGCCCCGCCGCCTTTGCCGACGCGAGCCTGATCATCACGCTGTTTCTGGTGATCACCTTTGTCACCGTGGCGCTGCAGATGGCGGCGGCTAAGTTCGCGGCTAGCTACGCCGCCGCCGCCCAGCCCGCGCTGCTGGCAGGGCTGCGCCGCTGGCTGGGCGGCTACGCCTGGCTGGCGGGGCTGGCTGGGGCGGCGCTGTTCGGCCTGGGCGCGCCGCTCTGGCAGGGGTTCTTCCACACCACGTCGGCGTGGCTGTTTGTGATCTTCGGGCTGGGCATCCCGTTCTATTTTGTGCAGGGCGTCGACCGTGGCCTGATGCAGGGCCAGACCCACTTTGGCCGCCTCGCGATCAGCTTCCAGGTGGAAATGTGGGCCAGGCTGGCGATCGCGGTGGCGCTGGTGTGGCTGGGGTGGTCGATCTTCGGCGCGGTGTTAGGCCTCACGCTCTCGCTTATCTTCGCGTGGCTGGCGGCGCGCTGGGGGGTGCGCCAGATCGCCGCGCAGCACACGCTGGCCGACGCGCTCCTGGGCGCGCTGCTGCGGGCCTGCTACCACATCCCCGTGCCCGCCCCCGCCCGGCTGCCCGCCGAGGAGCGGGCGCGGATCGCGCGGTTCGCCGTGCCGGTGGTGGCCGCGCTGGTGGGCCAGATCCTGATCAACAACAGCGACATACTGGTGGTCAAGCACTTCTTCAGCGCGGGCGAGGCCGGGCTGTACGCGGCGCTGGCGCTGATCGGCAGGATCGTCTTTTTCGCCACGTGGTCGGTCGTCACCGTGCTGTTCCCGCTGGTGGCCCAGCGCCACCAGCGCGGCCAGCCCCACCGCAGCCTGCTCTACGCAGGGGTCGGGATCGTGCTGGCGATCTCGGCGGGGATCGTGGGCGCGACCGCGCTCTTCCCCGCGCAGATCGTGCAGGTGCTGTTCGGGCAGGAGTACCTGGCGGCGGCACCGCTGCTGGGCATGTACGCGCTGGCCACGGCGTTCTACGCGCTTGGCAACGTGGTGATCAACTACCACCTCTCGCTTGATACGGGCGGCGGCAGCTTGCTGGCGTTTGGCGCGGAGCTGGTGCAGCTGCTGAGCCTCTGGCTGGCCCACGAGAGCCTGACGCAGGTGGTACAGGTGCAGGTGGTTGTGATGGGCGGGCTGTTTGTCGCGCTGCTGCTGTGGGATGTCGCGCTCGGCCTACTAAAGCGCGCCGCAGCTCGCCAAGAGCCGCCCGCGCTCCCGCTCTCGCAGCAGGTGTAAGGAGTTATTGAGGAATGGCAATGCTGTTTGTAACCCTTCGTGGCTTCCATTGGCGGAAGTTTGTACGCCCTCGCATTCTGCTTATCGGCGCGGTGCTGGCCGGGGTGATGGGCGGAGGCGGGGCGATGGCCATGAGATCGCTGCGCCCCGCGCCGGTGGGACAGGCCCTGCCCGGCCAGCAGCTCGGGTGGGACATCGCCCGCGCCGCCGCGCAGTCGCCGGAGGTGCAGGTCGCCTCGGCGGCATACCTGCCCGGCGACGCGCTGATCCTCTACACCCGCACCAGCCAGCCCGACCGGGCGCGGCTGCGCACCTGGGCCATGGTGCAGCTGGAGCCGTTCGCCGAGCGCTTCGCGGCCATGCCCGCCAAGGATCAGCTGCGCTGGGTGATCGACTACGGCAGCGGCCCGAGCCAGCAGGAGGTGATCAGCGCGCCGCTGCGCCGCGCCGCCGAGCCAGCCCAGTACCGCTACACTGGCTCGTCGCCTAGCCTGATCGGTGGCGACCAGACCGTGGCGGCTGCGCCCGTGGCCAGCGCCGCGCCCACCGCTGCGCCAGCGGCTACCGCAGCACCAAGCCAACCCACCGCAGCGCCAGCCCAGCCCGCCGCGCCCGGCAGCATCCCCGCGCCCCAGGCCCTCAGCGACAGCGCCTTCGACGGCGCGGCCCCCAAGGCCAACTGGGCACCGCTGGCGGGCAACTGGGAGATGAAAGACGGCATTTACAGCCAGCACGACAACACCGGCTACGACTATATGACCATGCTCAACCTCGACCCGCTGACCCACTACCGCATGGATGCCAAGATCCGCATTGGCGCGGGCGACATGGGCGGCGGCTTTGTCTACAATGCTCCCAGCCCCACCAGCCGCGCAGGGGCACAGAGCGTGGATTTCACCGAGCAGGGCACGTTCCTGCGCTGGGGCCGCTACGACAAAGATGGCGACTATGTGTATGAGGGCGGGGCAGATGTCGCCCCAGGCGCGAGCGACGGCGGCTGGCACACCCTTTCGCTCGTAACCCACGGTGGACAGAGCCTTGTCTCGGTCGATGGCAAAGAGGTCGGCACGATCGCCAACACCAGCACGGCGGGCTACCTGGGGCTCACCGCCTCGCGCTCGATGGTCGATTTTGACAATGTGCAGGTGACCGCGCTGCCCAAGGATGGCGCGCTGATCACGGTCGATGGACAGGCCCCGAGCGCAGGTAGCACCCAGCCGATCAGCGGAACCCAGGGCCTGAGCGAGACACAGGCGCTGGATACCGCCAGCCTCGGTGATGACTTTGCCGATGGCGACGCCAAGGAGTGGCAAACAATCGATGGCACATGGCGGGCGGCGGATGGCACCTACCAGCAGACCGCCGACGGTAAGAATCTCGGCAGCATCTCCACCTTCCAGAGCGACCAGTTTATCGCCACAGTGCGGCTCCAACATGTTGAGGGCAACATGAGCGGCGGGCTGTACTTCGGCATGGCCCAGCGCGACACGAGGAGCCAGAGCCAGGTGGTGCGCTACGCCCAGGGCAGCCAAGCGTTGCAGTGGGGCCACTTCGACGAGGGCGGCAGCTTTGTGCAGGATGGCAGCGCCCCGCTGGCCGCCAGCAGCGGTGGCGGCGACGGCACGTGGCACACGCTTGGCGTGCGGGTAAAGGGCGGGCTGGCCACCTTCACGCTGGATGGCGAGCAGGTGGCCAGCGATGTGAAGCTGACCTACGCCAGCGGCTATGTGGGCCTGTACGCCAATGGCAAGGTCGCCTTCGACGATGTGCAGATCGCTAAGGAGTAAGAGATGCCCGCGCTGTTCCGACGTATCAAGCCCCACATGCCCGACATACTGGCCGTGCTGCTGCTGATCGCGCTGCCCCTGGTGGTGTTCTGGCAGATCTGGACGCCCAACAGCAACGACCGCGTGATGCTGGGCGGCGACATCCTGATGGGCGCGTACCCCACGCGCGTGTTTGTGCACCGGCTGATGGAGGGCGGCGCGCTGCCGCTGTGGAACCCCTACCAGCTGGCGGGCATGCCGCTGATCGGCGATGTGCAGGTGGCCCCGTTCTACCTGCCCAACTACCTGCTGGATGCGCTGTACCGTGGCAGCGATCTGCCCTACATCGCCTTCGAGCTGCTCACGATCGGGCACTACGCCATCGGCGCGCTGCTGTTCTACGGCTTCGTGCGCAACCTGGGGGTGCGGCCAGCCGCCGCCGTGGTGGGCGCGATCGCCTTCGAGTTCAACGGCTTCTTCGTGGGGCACCGCGGCCACTACAACATGCTGGCGGTGGTGGTGTGGCTCCCTGGGGTGCTGTGGATGCTTGACCGCGCATGGCGGGCCGCGAGCCGCCGCAGCATGGGGCTGTGGAGCGTGGCGGCAGGGCTGATACTGAGCCAGATGGTGATGGCCGGGCACCCCCAGGCCACGCTCTACTGCGCGATCACCATCGTGGCCTACGCTACCTACCGCGCCGTAGCCGTGTGGCGCACGGGCGGCCAGGGGCTATGGCGCTGGCTGCGCGTACCCGCGCCGCTGGCGCTGGCCGGAGCGCTAGGCGGTGGCATCGCCGCCATCGCCCTGCTGCCCGCCGCCGAGCTGCTCGGGCGCTCGCTGCGCAGCGCCCCCTCCTTCACCTTCGTCGGCCAGTACTCGCTGATGCCGCGCAACCTCGTGGGCCTGCTGGTGCCCGAGTTTCTGGGCTGGAGCACCACCGAGTACCGCATCTACGCGGGCATCCTCACCCTGGTGCTGGCGCTGGTGCCCCTGCTGCTCTCCGGCCAGGGCCGCCCCGAGAAGCGCTTCTTCGGCGGGGCCGCGCTGGTGGCCTTCCTCACCGCGCTGGGCGGGTTCACGATCATCCAGGGCCTGATCTACCGCTTTGTGCCGGGGTTCGGCAGCATCCGCGTCAGCGCGCGCGCCTTCTACGTGGCCAACTTTGGGCTGGCAGTGCTGGCCGCAATCGGCATGGACATGCTGCTCGCGCCGCTGCCCGAGCCAGCCATGCGGCGGCTGCGGCTGCTGGCGCGCGGCGGCGCGATGGCGCTGGCCCTGGCTGTGGGGCTTGGCCTCATCCTCTACGTGCTGCTGATGAACAGCTACAAGCCGGTGGGCGAGGAGTTCTTCTTCTCTGAAAATCTCTTCAGCCGCCAGCCCAGCGGCGACACCTACGACATGCTGACCCAGACCGCCAACGCCTACCTGCTGTTCGTGCTGCTGCTGGGCGCTGCGGTGGCGCTGCTGTGGGCCAAGGTGCTGGGCAGGCTGCAGGGTCGCGCGCTGGCTTTTGCCGCCACGCTGCTGATGTTCGTGGATGTGGCCACCTTCGCGCCCTACCACGACACGATCAAGGCCGACCCCGACAAGGCCCACTTCACCGTGAGGCAGTACGCCACCACCATGCTCAATGCGCCCTGGGAGATCGCCGACCAGCAGCAGCTGATCGGACAGCTGCGCCAGGTGCCCGACGGCGTGCGGGTGGACAACACCGCCGAGGTGCTGCCCGACAACTACAGCGCGGTCTGGCGCATGCCCTTCGCCACCGGCTACAACATCCTCGACCTGCAGCAGCGCTTCGAGCTGCTGAGCCAGTGGCCAAACCTGCCCCCGGCCCTACGCCGCGACCTGCTGAACGTGGGCTACGTGCTCACCGCCGATGATGCCGCGCCCCCCGAGCCGGGCGCAACCCTAGTGCTCGAAAACAGCCAGGGCAAGCTCTGGAAGCGCGCCGCACAGCCCAGCTACGCCCACTTCAGCACCAGCTTCCGCGTGGCCAGCACCTCGATCACCATGAATGGGCTGCTCAACGCCACCGGCTCGCTCGACGCGCAGCCCCCGGTGTCGATGGACAAAAAAGCCGCGCTGGCCGAGACGCTCCAGGAGCTGTGGCCCGAGGCCCGCGCCGCCAGCCTCTTCGCCATCGGCACCACGGGCGTGCATAGCCCAGTGGACATCAGCGTGCTGGCGGGCGGGCCGGTGAAGTACAGCGCGGTGGTTGTGGATGGTGTGACCGTCACCCCCCAGCAGCGCGGCATCGTGCTAGCCCTGATCGACCCCGCAGACGGCACGCTGCTGAGCAGCGGGGCCTTCGACACCTACCTCTCCAGCCAGGAGAGCGACCGCCTGGCCGCCGCGATCGACGCCGCGCCGCAGGGCACGATCGTGGCGCTGGCCACCTACGACGAGGGCATCGCCAAGCTCAACCAGGTGGCGCTGCGGGCCATGGCCAGCGCAGGCGCTGCCGCCGACCTGGAGGGCAAGGTGGGCGCGGCCTACGCCCTGATCGGCGTGAAGGGCGCGCCCAGCGGCAGCGCGCTGGAGAAGTTCGACCCCGCCGCCGCCGTGGTGGTGGATGTGGGCAGCGGAGCGATGCCCGCCACGCCCGACACCACGTTTAGCAGCGAGATCATGAGCTACCAGGGCGACCAGATATCGCTGCTGGTGCAGAACAGCGCGCGCGGCCTGCTGGCCGTCAGCGAGTCCGACTTCCCCGGCTGGGAGGCCTACGTGGATGGCCTGCCCACGCCCATCCTGCGGGTCAACGGCATGGAGCGCGGCGTCATCCTGCCGCCCGCGCTACCCGGCTCGCCACACGAGGTCACGTTCGTGTACCGCCCGCTCAGCGCGCGCCTGGGCGGGGCGATCTCGCTGCTGGCGCTGGCGGCGGCGCTGGGCACGCTGCTGGCGGCGGCGGCCAGCGAGGCCCACCAGCTGCGGCGCTTCCTGCCGAGGCGGCCCGTACCGCAGCCCGAGCCGGTGGCTGCTGATTAGGGTTCTGTCTTTTGCCCCGCTGGTCTGTGTGCGCAGGCCAGCGGGGCTTTTTGCAGCCGCGCAGCAGGGGTTTCGCCTGTGGCGGTATCGGGTCGACTGGGCGCATTCGATGATGGTAGCGGGCGGCGCTCACGGGCCTGTGTGGCGCGTTTGGGCTGGGGCCACGTCCGGTCGACCGTCGGCAATGCTGGCAGCGTCGCCCGGTCGGCCCGACCGGTTGCGGCTTCGATGTTGATGGTGTCTCGTGTTTGGTTGGTGTGTGCCCTACGCGGGCGGCGCACAGGGGCCAGCCCCTGTAAACCCCGCCAGGGGGCATCGCCCCTCAACAGGTGTCACTTTTCCCGTCGGCGCTGGGCGTTTTTTCCTTCAGCGATGGCATTGGTCGATGTTTGGTTGGTGTGTGCCCTACGCGGGCAGCGCCTAGGGGCCAGCCCCTAGGAACCCCGCGAGGGGGCGTTGCCCCCTTCGAAACCCCCAATTTGGAGCATTCCTATGCCGAAATCAGGCATCTGGTGTTCGTGCATATGGCCAGTGTGCACGAGCGGCACCTTCGCCGCATGGGCCGGGTGGGTGAGATCGAGAATCTTCCATGCGGTGCATGGCCTGGCACGCGTTCTCTCGTCATGTGCCGCATCCGAATGCTCCGCCAGAGAAAGTGACACCATGTGAGGGCATCGCCCCCTAGGAACCTCCAATTTGCAGCATTCCTCTGCTGTTTCCTAGCAACTGGTGTTCGTGCATATGGCCATCAAAACACTATCAGCACCTTCGCCACATGGGAGAATGGTGGAAAGGGGCCGGAGCACGGCGGACCCGGCTTGCGCCACAGCGGCCTCGCCCATCCAGCGAAGGTGCGACTAGGTGCCTGCTGGCCATAATCCCTACCGCAGCGAGAAGGCTAGATCCAGCGATGGCGGGCCTTTTTTCTAACAAAAGAGCACCACCAGCAGATCTGCTGGCGATGCGGTGGGGGGAGGATTAGCGGCGGCGCTTGCGCTTGGCGGTGCGGCGGCGGGCGCGGCTCTTCTGCGCGGCGCTCTGCCGGGCGGGCGCGGGAGCTGGGTCACGCTCGGCGGGCGGCAGCCTTGGGGTTGCTCGCCAGGGCAGAGCGCGGCGGATGCGGCGCAGCCCCCAGAGCGACAGTGCGCCGATAAGCAGCGCGCCCAGCACCACGGCCAGCCAGAACGGCTTGGCAAAGCGCGCCCAGGCGGGCGGGCGCGGCACATCCAGCGCCGCGCCGGGGGCCAGCAGCGCGGCGGCGGGCTTGGCGCCGCCATCGGCGCGCAGCAGGCCCAGCTGGCGCTGCGGGCCGACCTGCCAGGGCATGCCGCCCGCCACGCTGGCGGGCACCGCGGTGAAGTCGTAGAGCGTCCAGGCCATGAACCCAGCGCTGTCGGTCTGACGCAGCGCCGCGAGCATGTCGGCGTAGTAGGCGGCCTGCTCGGCCTCGGTGTGGCCGTGGGGGAACACCGAATTCCAGGTGGGCAGGCCGAACTCGCCCAGCACGATCGGCTTGCCCTGGGCGGCGGCGCGCAGGCTGACGTAGGCGGCGGGGAAGGCCTCGGCGGTGGCGTAGTAGTGAAACTGGATGAGGTCGACCTTCTCCACCAGCGACTGCGCGGCCTGCGGGCTGGACCAGCCGATAGTGATCGGGTGGTTGGGGTCGTAGTGGTGGGCCATGTCGGCGGCGTGGGCCAGCCAGGCATCCACCAGCTCGCGCCCGCTGCGGGCGTAGTCCAGATCCGGCTCGTTCTTCAGATCCCAGGCCAGGATGGCCGGGCTTGCGGCGAAGCTGGTGAGCAGCGTGCGCATGTGGGCGTCGGCGTCGGGCCAGCGGAGGGTGCCGTAGTCGGCGCGAAAGTCGAACAGCGTCACCACCACCATAATGCCCTGGGCGTGGGCGCGGCCCAGAAAATCGCTGAGCAGCCCCAGCTTCTGCGGGTCTACCTGCGGCCCGCCAAACTGCTCGTAGGGAATGAAGATGCGCACGGTGTTCAGGCCCATACCCTTCATGCGGCTGAGGTCGCGGTCGATCACGCCGGTGCTGTAGGTGGACCAGAACAGATCCCAGGGCGTGGCCTGCGGGTAGTAGTTGACGCCGTGGCTGGTGTAGGGCTGGCCGCCCACCAGCAGCCGCGCCCCAGCCACGCTGGCGCAGCCAGGGCATGCGGGCGCGGGGGTGGGCGCTTCCCAGCCCTTGCCAGCGCTGCGCCGCACCATGTGGCGCACGCGCCAGCTGCCATCCTCCAGCACCATCACCACATCATAGTCGGCGCGGGTCTCGCCCGCGTACACCACCCTGCCCGAGGTATCGCGGATGACCTGGGCCACCACCACATCGTGGTCGGTGAACGAGGCCAGCGCGCCATTCGCGCTGTAGAAGTGCAGCCGCATGTGGTGCGATGTATCCACCTGATCGATGCGCAGGCCATCGGCGGCAGCCGCGCTGACCGAGCCGCCCACGGCGGCCAGCGCCGGGCCGGTGAAGTAGGACTTGAGGCCAAACGGCTCGCCCTTGGTGTAGGAGAAGCCCCACTGGAGCCAGCCGCGCAGGTAGGCGTTCTGCAGATCGGCGCGGGCCACGGGGTCGATGGTGCGCCCGACATTGGCGTCATCATCGAGCCAGCGCATGTCTACGTAGATATCGGGCGCGATGTTCGGCACGATGTGCAGGGCGCTGGCGGGGTCGGCACCGCGCTGGAAGGAGGCCAGCAGGCTGGCCGCGCCGCGCACCAGCGCCGCCGCCAGGGCCAGGCCCACCAGCGCCACCGCCAGCCAGATCAGCAGCTTGATCCGTCGCTTCGACATCGGCTATGGCACCTTGAAGCTGGCGTAGCCGCGCCCAGCGCCCACCTGCACCTCGGCGGTGTAGGTGCCGCTGGCCAGATCGGCCAGGCGCAGCTCGACATGGGCGCGGCCACGGTACGACTCGCTGGTGATATCGAGCGGCTCGTGGCCAGCGCGGGCGATGCGGAAGCGCACCAGCGTGGCATCGGGCACGAACTGCTGGAGCGGGCCGAGCATAGGGCCTGCGTCCAGGGCCACCAGGCCATCGCGGGCATTCACGCGGGCGGAAAGGGGCACCGCGCCCGTGGCTGGCCCGGGCAGGAAGGTGATCGCCAGCGGCACGCTCTCCACGCCGTAGAGCGTGCACGTCACCTGGATGGTGCCTGGCTCGGCGGGGGCCTGCAGCTCGGCCTGGGCCGCGCCAGCGATGGTGTAGGCGGGGATGAAGCGCAGCTCGCCCGCAGGCGCGCGCACCACAAACGTGACCAGGGTGCCATCCTCCATCGGGTTGCCGTAGGTGTCGCGGATGACGCCGGTGCGCAGCGTCACCAGCTGGTGGCCATCGGCGGGTACATCGCGGGGGCTAGCCGAGATATCCACACCCGTCGGCCAGCCGGGCACCTCAAGGAAGGTCGCATCCGGGCCGTGGGCCTGGCCCGCCACCACGCTCACGCGCGAGCGCCCGGCGAACCTGCCGCTGTAGACGCTGCTCCAGGCCACCAGATTCTGCACGGCGGCGCGCCTGGTCTCCAGCCGCTCGTCGGGGTGGAGAATGCGGAACTCAAGCGGGGTACCGTCGGCCACCGGGTTGCCGTAGGAGTCGAAGGGCACCGCCACCAGCATGGCCCAGTGGGTGCCGCCCACCGGCACCGATCGCGGGCCGACCAGCGGTGTGACGGGGTCGGCGGGCGGGCCGGGCAGGATGGTGAGCGGGGCGCGGGCCTGGGCCTCGCCCACCTGGGCCACCAGCGTGACAGCCCCGGCGTACTGGGTCTGCTCGCCGCCCAGCACGAACGAGGCGGCGCGGCCCGCCAGCGCGCTGCGGTGCAGGTGCGGGCCGTAGCTGTCGATCAGCAGCAGCGTGACAGGCTGGCCATCCTCCGCCGCCGGGGCGCTCACCTGCACGCCCAGGGTGTCGCCCGCCGCGATCTGGGCGGGGGCCTGGAGCCGCAGCGGGCCGCTGTAGGCTGGCGCGGCGGGCGTGGCGGCGGGCGCGCAGCCCGCCAGCGCCAGGGCCAGCGTGCCCAGCAGTGCGATGCGCCGGATCATAGGTTGGTGCCCTCCAGCGCGTGGATGCTGATGCGCAGCGAGCGGTAGCCCACGCTCGGCGGCAGCGGCATGCGCTCGACCCAGGGCGTGGCCGCCGACACATCGGGCTGCATCACATTGGCGTACATGTCACCGCTGCTCTTCAGCGACTGCACCTCGGCGGCCTGGGTCAGCGGCAGGTCGATCGGCTGCGAGCGCTGGGGCCGCACCGCATCGCGGATGTAGATGTGGTCGACCCACGCCACCTGGCTTTTCTCGTCGTAGTAGGTCAGCAGCACGTGGGGGATGGTGGCCTCGACCGTGCCGGTGTTCAGCAGCGTGCCCGTCAGGTGGGTGACGCCCTGGGCATCGGTGGTGAGGGCGATATCCTGGATCGTCAGGTTGCGGTCAAGGCCATGCTGCGTCACCACACCCTTGGCAAACACATCGAAGCTGCTGATCGGGCGGGTGATCACGGGCGGCGTAAATGCGCCGGGCTTGAACTTCTTCATATCGACCGTGTCGGAGAGCACCGCGCCCGCCACGCCCTCGAAATCCACGCGGAAGGGCGTCACCTCCTTGGGCAGCAGCGTGTGCACCATGCCCTCCTGGGCGTTGTAGCGGATCAGCTCGCCGCCCTGGGCGTCGCGCAGAAACGAGGTCACCGTCACATCCGCCGGGTCGGATGAGGTGTTGATCAGCTCGCCCACCACGCTGTAGCGGCCGGCGTGCTTCACCAGGCGGGATGAGAGGATCTGCAGCAGCGGGCGGTCGAGCATCTCGTTAAACGAGGTCGGCTCGGTGGTGACGCGCCGCCCCGCCGTGGCAACATAGCCCACCTCGCCACGGCGGTAGAACTGCTCGGGCGGCACCGACACATCCACCGGGTCGGGCGCGATCACCCACTGGCCGTCGCGCAGCACCAGCACCATGGTCTGGCGGGTCACATAGGTGGAGAGCGCGGTCACCCAGCTGGTCTCGACATCCAGCGTGGTCTGGCCTGGCTCCTCCCTCACCACGGTGGCCCGCACACTGTCCAGCTTGCCGTACGAGGCCACCATGCCGCCCTGCACCGAGAGGTCGAGCAGGTACTGGTCGTAGTCGGGGCGCGTGGCGGGGTCGATTCGGGCGTAGGCGCTGCGGAAGCGGCGGAAGTCGAGGTCGTCGAAGTAGGCCTGCACCACCGCCACCGGCGTGCGCGCGGCGCGGATGTAGGAGGAGACCGCCACCGCGACCCCGAGCAGAGCGATGGTGAGCATCAGCAGCAGGCGGACATTCTGGGCCGTGGGTGCGGCGGGCTTGGGGCGCGGGATGCGCGTGGCCCACTCCATCCACACCTGCCACGGCACCTGCGCGGCCAGCGCATCGCCGGGTGGCAGCGCCGACCAGGCCAGCAGGCGGGCATCAAAGCGGCTCCAGCTATCGATCACCCAGCGGCGGAAGCGGCGGCGGAAGAACTCGTTGCGCACCCAGTCGTAGAGCCTGCGCGGCGGGCTGAGCAGCGCGCGCCAGAAGCGGCGGCGGATCTGATGGCCGGTGCTCAGGCCAGCGTCGGCATCCTTGTTCAGCAGCCAGCGCACGTAGGGCAGCCACAGCGGCGACAAGAAGGCAGTGAGCGCCGCAATGATCGCCAGCATGGGCACCGTACCCCACATCAGGCGCTGGTAGTAGGGGATCTCCTTGCGCGGCAGCACCTCGGGCATGGGTGGGATGTCCTCGCGCTCCCACACCACGATGCCGTTCTCTAGCCGCTGCAGCTGGTGCCAGCCCGAGAAGAACAGCAGCGGGTCGTAGAACTGGTCGTTCGAGAAGATAAACTTGAGATTATACTTCTCGGGCATGGCGATAAACTGCTGGAGCGAGCCGATGCCGGGGATGCCGCTATACTTCGCACCCTCCAGCCGCTCCACCGGCGTGCTGGTCATCTCGGGCAGGCGGCGGGCCGAGTGGTAGTTGCCATCTACCGAGCTGGCGGTGGTCTGGGCCGAAAGCCAGGCCATCTGATCGCCGAAGCCCAGCGTCATGAACCGCCAACGCGCGTGCTGATCTTTCTCTAGGAAGGTCACAATCGGCTGCACGTCGATCGGGTCGGGCTGGAAGCGGCGGAACTGGGTGAGGTTGGCCACGAAGACCGTCACCAGCAGGTAGGCCAGCAGCAGCCCCAGCTGCACCATGCGCCAGGTGATATCGCCAAACTGCTCGCGGGTGTAGCGGGCTAGCCGCCCGTGGCGCAGGCTGACCACAAACTCGCCCAGCAGCGGCATCATGGTGATTGCCGCCCAGAACGTGAAACGGTCGAGCGTCAGCACGTCGAACGCGCCGCCCAGCAGCATCTTGGGGAAGGGCGTGGTGCCGCCGGTGCCTAGGAACACCAGCATCGCCAGCGACAGAGTCATGGGCCAGGCCTTGGTGGTTATACCCTTGAAAAAGGCGTAGGGCAGCGCCACCAGCGAGAGGCCGTAGGGCACCAGCCAGAACACCAGCCCGGCGGCGGTGTTCACAATAAACGAGTCGCGCGAGGCGTGCGGGATGGTCACCTGGGTGATCGGGTCGGCCTTGCTCCATAGCCAGTAGGGCAGCACCACCAGGATCAGCGCCCCGACCAGGCCGGGGCCATAGACCGCCGCCCGCAGCACGATCGGCAGCACGCGGCGCGCGCGGCGCACCACCAGCGGGCGCAGGTTCTGCCAGGTGATCTTGGCGGGGCGCTCGCCCGGCTCGTCGGGCAGCGGCGCGCTGAAGGCCTCGAAGAAGGCCGCCGCGATCACCGGGGCCACAAAGAACACCGCGCCGAACAGCGTGGTCACGTGGTGGCCAGCGGTGGTGGCCGCATTCAGCAGCCAGGCCGTGATCAGCCAGCGCACGTGGCCGGTGTCCAGCCAGCGCCGCACGAAGGGCAGCGCGTTCAGCAGGAAGCCCAGCGAGAACATGGTGGGCAGCTGGCCGAACACGTGTACCGTCTCGGCGACACACGACGAGAAGACCAGGAGCAGAGCGGCGTAGCCAGCCGCCTCCTCGCTCACCCAGATCTTCGCGAAGCGGTAGATGCCCACCGTCACATTCAGCACGGCCAGCGTGGCCACGATCGCGAAGGCGTTCTGAAGCCCGACGGCGTAGGAGAGCAGCGCGATCGACTGCTGTGAGCCGGGGGGATAGCTGGTCATGGTGAAACCGGTGTACCAGCGCGGCTCCCAGTGGTCGAACCAGTAGCGGGCGTAGTGGTCGGCGAAAAAGATGTGGACGTAGGCGTCGTAGGTGTGCTTGTAGCTGCCACTGACCAGCAGGCTGCCGTGAAACACCAGCGCCGTGGCCAGCGCCAGAAACAGGTAGGGGTTGTAGCGCGCGAGCAAGGATCGCATATCGTGCCGTGTGTGCTAGGTGGGTCCGCAGGGCGCGCAGTATCCGGTGCGCTGCTAGTGTATCGCACGGGCGGCAACGACGCTGCGGCGTAGGATGACAGGCGGATGACAGCAGGTGCTAGGTCTGCGCAGCGGCGGGGGTGCCTGAGAGGGGCGCGCAGCAAAAAAGCCCCGCCGCGTGGGCGAGGCTTTTGCTGCGCGGTCGTCGATCAGCGGCGCGGGCGCGGGGTGCGCGTGGGTGTCGGCGTGATCGTCGGTGTCGGCGTGATCGTCGGGGTGGCCGTGGGTGTGGGCGTGTTGGTCGGGGTGGCCGTGGCCGTGGGCGTGGGCGTGTTGGTCGGCGTCGGGGTGGCCGTGGGCGTCGGGGTGGGCGAGCGCACCAGGGCCATGGCGCTGCTGGCCAAGCTGGGCACGGCGGTGGGGGCGAACATATTCAGCGCGCCGATCAGCAGCGCCGCCACCACCAGCGCCGCCACCACCGCGATGGCCGTGGTGGCCACGCGCGGCAGGCGGTAGGGCAGCGGCTTACCGCCCAGCGCCAGCGGCGGATCGATCGGCGCGCTGTAGTGCAGCCTGCGGTACTCCTCCGCCGCGCTGGAAGTGTTCACGCCCAGGTAGGTCGCGTAGCGCTTCAGCAGCTCCTCGGCCAGCGGGCCGCGCGGCAGCAGCGAGAACTTCTCCTCCTCCATCGCCTGGATGTAGTGCATGCGCAGCTTGCTCTCAAGCTCGGCCTGCACCAGCGTGATGCGGCGGCGGATGCGCGCGGTGCGCAGGCGCTCGCCCAGCGGCAGGGCCTCAAGCTCCTCGCTGCTCAGCTCCATGGCGGCGCGCTCCTGGTCGTTCAGCATGCGCTGCTCTTCGCCGAACGACATGAACACCGGCTCCTCCTCGCTCTTGCGGCGGGTGGAGCGCTCGCCCAGGCGCTGCGATGCGGCGATGTCGGCCAGGGTGGGCGGCGCGGCGGGCGGCGCGGCTTCGGGGGCGGGCGGCGCGGCTTCGGGGGCCGCCTGGGGCGGCTCGGGCACCCAGCGGCCGGGGGCGGCGCGCAGGTGCACCCGCAGCCGGGCCAGCAGCTCGCTGGCGCGGTAGGGCAGGGCCAGGTAGTCGATCGCGCCCGCATCCAGCCCGCGCACCACATCCTCCTCTAGCCCGCGGTCGCTGATCGCGATCACCGGCACCCGCTGCGCGAGGCGGGTGATCAGCGCCCAGCCGCCGCCCTCCTCCAGCATCGGGTCCACCAGCGCCAGATCGGGCTGCGACTCGTCGAGCGCGCGCTCGGCGGAGGCGCTGTCCATCGCGCGCACCACATGGTAGCCCGCCTCGGCCAGCTGGTCGGCCAGGTGGCTCAGCAGGGTGGCGTCATCATTTACAGCAAGTATGGTTGGCAACGGTTCACCTTATCCACAACAGAGCGCCCATCAGCCGCCCGGCGCGGTGCCGCGAGCGCGGGCCTGCAGCCGGCCCGCTGTGGGAGCATGCGAGGGTGCGTCGAAAGCATCACCGACGCCTGCAGCCTCGGGCCACAGGATGGGTCATATGGATGCTATAAACCGCCAGAGTTCCGCATCACCACGCGGAAAATGTCTTGTCTGATCTTTGACACGACACTAGCGGCGCGTTATTATAGCACAGCCCGCTGAGGGCCGACAAAGGAGACTAGCATGGCAACACGTATTATCTGTTACGGTCTTGGCCCAATTGGGCTGGGTATTGCGAAGCTCGCACGCACGCGTACGAATATCGAGATCGTTGGGGCGGTGGATGTGGACCCGTCGAAAGTTGGGCGTGATCTCGGCGAGGTGCTGGGCGGCGAGAAGATCGGCGTGACGATCACCGACAGCATCACCAAGCTGGCCGATCTGAATGCGGATGTTGTCCTCCACGCCACCGGATCGGCGCTTGCCCGCGTGGCATCGCAGTTCACCGAGATCATGTCGATCGGCGCAAATATCGTCTCCACCTGCGAGGAGCTTTCCTACCCGTGGACGGCCCAGCCCGCGCTGGCCGCCGAGCTGGATGCCGCCGCCCGCAAGGCTGGCGTCACCCTGATCGGCACGGGTGTGAACCCCGGCTACGCCATGGACGCCCTGCCGCTGATGCTGACCGCGCCCTGCGCCTCCGTCGACTCGGTGCGCGTGCTGCGCGTGGTGGACGCCGCGCGCCGCCGCGGCCCGCTGCAGAAGAAGGTCGGCGCTGGCCTCACCCCCGAGCAGTTCGCCGAGCAGGTCAAGGCCGGCACGGTGCGCCACGTCGGCCTGCCCGAGTCGCTGCATATGCTGGCCACCTCGCTGGGCTGGGAGCTGAGCCGCACCGAGGATGTCATCCAGCCCATGATCGCCGATGCGGCGATCACCACCGAGTTCGCCCACGTCGAGCCGGGCCAGGTTGCGGGCGTGCACCAGATCGCGCGCGGCTTCTGCGGCGACCGCGAGGTGATCAACCTGGAGCTGCGCATGTACCTCGGCGCGCCCGACGCGCAGGACACCGTGGAGATCGCGGGCAACCCGCCGGTGAAGATGACCATCCAGGGCGGCCTGCACGGCGACGTGGCCACGGCGGCCATGGTGGTCAACACTATCACCAGCGTGCTGCGCGCCGCCCCCGGGCTGGCCAGCATGGCCGATGCCCCCATGGCCCACTACTGGTAGGCCAGCGCAACACGGCCTGGGGGCGGCAGCTGCCGCCCCCAGGCCTGCCCCGTGCCGGGTTCTGCCCTCGGCTAGCGCTCGCCCACGGCCCGCTCGCGCACCGGCTGCTCGCAATGATCGCCGCGCTGCCCGTGGTCGTGCTGGAATGAGCGGAACATCCGCCGCTCGTGGATAAAGTCGGGCGAGCCGACCTCGCAGCTGCGCGGCGCTTCGCGCAGGGCATCCTGGCCGCCCTGCTGCTCGCCCTGCTGCCGCTGCTGCTCATGGCGCTCTTCGCTCATAGCCATGCCTCCTCGCACGATGGGGTGCCTTTTTGGCCACGCTGCCTGACATCCCGCTGCAATCATACCAGAAACTATGCCACTATTTCTAGCTGCATGTTTCACCACGAAGACGCGAGGGCACGAAGAGGAGCAAGAGCCGTTTTACCTCCAAGGCTCCAACAGAACGCTGTCATTTATCTTTACGCTTTTTCAGCCCTTGGAGTCTTGGGGTCTTGGTGGTTACAGCTCCTCGCGCCTTCGTGTCTTCGTGGTAAGAAATCAATACGCCGTACCCCAACTTCTATGCTACTATACCCCCCAACGCTGGCCACTTGCCACCATCGCGCGGGCACCCGGCTTCTGGCCAGCAGCAGCAACGTCGCTCGCGCACAGCTCGCTGAAAGAGAGAGGCCCTATGACCGAACAGCCCACCACACCGCCCAGCTTCCCCTTCGCCCATATGGCCTACGGCGGCGACTACAACCCCGAGCAGTGGCCCGAGGAGACATGGCAGGAGGACGTGCGCCTGATGCAGGAGGCCGGGGTCAACCTGGTGTCGCTCGGCATCTTCTCGTGGGCCAAGCTGGAGCCGACCCCCGGCAACTACGACTTCGGCTGGTTCGACCGGATCATGGATCTGCTGCACGCCCACGGCGTGCGCGTGGATCTGGCCAGCGCCACCGCCTCGCCGCCGCCCTGGCTGGCCCGCCTGTACCCCGAGTCGCTGCCCGTCACCGCCGACGGCGTGACGCTGTGGCCCGGCGGGCGGCAGCACTACTGCCCCAGCAGCCCGGCCTACCGCCAGGCCGCCCAGGCCCTGGTGCGCCAGCTGGCCACCCGCTACCGCGACCACCCGGCCCTGGCCATGTGGCACATCGGCAACGAGTACGCCTGCCACGTGGCCGAGTGCTTCTGCGACGAGTCGGCCCGCGACTTCCGCGCCTGGCTCAAGCGCCGCTACGCCACGCTGGATGCCCTGAACGAGGCCTGGGGCACGGCATTCTGGAGCCAGCAGTACAGCGACTGGGAGGAGATCAACCCGCCCCGCCGCGCCCCCACCTACGCCAACCCCACCCAGCAGCTCGACTGGCGGCGCTTCTCATCCGACGCGCTGCTGGAGTGCTTCGACATGGAGCGCGCGATCATCAAGGAGCTGACGCCCGACGTGCCCGTCACCACCAACTTCATGGTGAACTTCAAGCCGCTGGACTACTGGAAGTGGGCCGAGCACCAGGATGTGATCACGCTCGACCAATACCAAGACCCCGCCGAGGCCCACCCCGAGCTGAACGCCGCGCTCAACTGCGACATGATGCGCTCGCTGGGCCACGGCAGGCCCTGGCTGCTGATGGAGCAGGCCACCAGCAACGTGAACTGGCGGCCCCACAACCTGATCAAGCAGCCCGGCCAGATGCGGCTGTGGAGCCACCAGGCCATCGCGCGCGGCTCGGCGGGCCTGATGTACTTCCAGTGGCGGGCGGGCCGCGCCGGGGCCGAGAAGTACCACAGCGGCATGGTGCCCCACGGCGGCAGCGACACCCGCGTCTGGCGCGAGGTGGTGGCCCTCGGCCAGGAGCTGAAGAAGCTCGACCCGCTACTCAGCGCCAGCCTGCCCGCCGAGGTGGCCATCGTGCTCGACTGGGATAGCTGGTGGGCGCTGGAGCTGGACAGCAAGCCGTCGAAGGATGTGCAGCTGATCAGCCAGATCCACAGCTACTACAACGTGCTGTTCCAGCGCAACATCGCCGTCGACTTCGTGCAGCCCGACGCCGATCTCTCGGCCTACCGCCTGGTGCTGGCCCCCAACCTCTACCTGGTGCGCCAGCAGGCCGCGCAGAACCTAGAGCAGTACGTGGCCCAGGGCGGCACGCTGGTGATGTCGTTCTTCAGCGGCATGGTGAACGAGCACGAGCACATCTGGCTGGGCGGCTACCCCGCGCCCTTCCGCAAGCTGCTGGGCCTGCGCGTGGAGGAGTACGTGCCCTTCGCGCCCGAGCAGAGCATCGCGCTGGCCACCGAGAGCGACGGCCAGTTCACCGGCGATCTGTGGGCCGACGCCATCGACCTGGAGGGGGCCGAGGCGCTGGCCAGCTACACCGGCACCTTCCTGGCCGGGCGCGCCGCGATCACGCGCCACGCCTTCGGCCAGGGCGCGGCCTACTACCTGGGCACCCGGCCCACCGCCGAGGGCATGGCCTGGGTACTGGGCCGCGCCTGCGAGGATGCCGGGGTCAAGCCCGCCGCCGTCGTGCCCGCACGCATCGAGGCCGTGCGCCGCAGCGGCCCCGCTGGCGACATGCTCTATTTGCTGAACCACAGCGGCGAGCCTGCCTGGGTCACGCTCGACACCCCCGCCACCGACCTGATCACCGGTAAGCGCTGCTCGGGCGCGCTGCTGCTGGAGGTCAACGACGTGGCCATCCTGCTGGCCGAGTAGCACAGGCACCCCACGGGCGCGGCAGGGCTACCCCTCGCCGCGCCCGTGCTGGGGGGAACTATATAACCACAAGACGCCAGGGCACGAAGGGCAAGAGGGAAGAGGGATCGGCAAAACACAAGCCCTAACCACCTGGCCCATGCGGCGAAGGTGCTGCTTGCGCCAGCTGGCCATATGCACGAACACCAGCCGCCAGCGAGCGGCAGAGGAACGCTCAAAATTGGGGGATCGAAGGGGGTTACACCCCCTCGCGGGGTTGCTAGGGGCTGGCCCCTAGCCGCCGCCCGCGTAGGGCATCAACCTACTAATCAAGCACCATCGACATCAATACAAAACGAAAAAACCCAACAAACAGAAAACACTTTTTCAAAAGCAACAATGCGCCAACATATGTAGAATAACATCGCAATCCAAAAACAACAGACAATATCTAAAAGTAACATATCTCTTACATCACAGACCGACACATCAAAGCCACAGACCGACACATCAAAGTCACAGACCGACACCCAAAAAACCCAACCCCAGAGCAAACAAGATCAGGTACAATAGTGGCATGTCAACACTCAAAGAAATACAACTACCCACCCAGCTCAAAGAGCGGCTGGCCCAGGGCCACCCGTGGGTCTACCGCAACCATATCCCCGCCGCCCTGCGCATGCCCTCGGGCACATGGGTCAAAGCCCGCTGCGGCGGCTGGAGCGGCTATGGCCTGTGGGATGACAGCGGCCCGATCGGCATCCGCATCTACGCCGAGCAGCGCGCCCCCGACGAGGCCTGGCTGCGCGAGCGCGTGCGCCAGGCCTGGGATCTGCGCGCCCCGCTGCGCGCCAGCGACACCACCGCCTACCGCTGGATCTTCGGCGAGGGCGACGGCCTGCCCGGTATCACCGTCGATCTCTACGGCGCGTACGCCGTGGTGGCCACCTACATGGATGGGGCCGACGAGCTGATCGACTGGCTGGTGCCAGCGCTGCGGGCCTGCGCGCCGCTGCGCGGGATCGTGCTGCGCTACCGCAGGGCGGACACAGGCGAGGAGAGCGTGGGCCGCTCCGACGAGGACGAGCCAGCCGAGGAGCCGCGCGCCAAGGCCGCCGCCCCGCGCCGCACATCTATCCTCTGGGGTGCGGGGCCGCCGCACGACCTGGTGATCCGCGAGCACGGCCTCTCGTTCGAGGCCGACCTGCGCGGCGGCCAGAAGACCGGGCTGTTCCTCGACCACCGCGAGAACCGCCGCTATGTGGAGGGCATCAGCCAGGGCTGCGAGGTGCTGAACTGCTTCGCCTACACCGGCGCGTTCTCGCTCTACGCCCTGCGCGGCGGGGCCAGCCACGTCACCAGCGTCGACATCGGCAAGGGCCTAGATGCCAGCGCCGCCAGCAACCTCTCGCTCAGCGGGCTGGATGCCGCGCGCCACACCTTCGTCACCGCCGACTGCTTCGAGACGCTCGACGCCTATGTGAAGCAGCGCCGCAGCTTCGACATGATCATCCTCGACCCGCCCAGCTTCGCCAAGAGCAAGCAGAGCCGCTTCGCCGCCATCCGCGCCTACACGCGGCTGAACGCGCTGGCGCTGCGTTGCATCCGCAGCGGCGGCACGCTGGTCTCGGCCAGCTGCACCAGCCAAGTCGGCCCCGAGCCGTTCAAGGAGATGCTGGCCGCCGCCGCGCTGCAGGCCAAGCGCCGCCTGCAGATCACCCACGAGGCCGGGCAGCCTCAGGATCACCCCGTGCCCCCGCAGTTCCCCGAGGGGCGCTACCTCAAATTCGTGGTGGCGCGCGTGCTCTAGCAGCGCCGAAGGCTCTGGGGCGTGCCCCAGAGCCTTCGCTCATCCAGCAGGTAGCAGCGGTCGCTAGGCTGTCTGCGGCTCGCGGCTCACGCGGAACAGGCAGCGCCCGTCGCCCTTGGCGCGGCACTGCACCTCCTCCACCAGGTAGGTGCTGCCCGTCGCCCAGCGCAGGATCTCCACGTAGAACGACTGCGGCAGGTAGCACACCGCGTGGTCGGTCGAGATCCCCTCGCAGTAGATGCTCTCCTCGATCTCCACAAAGTAGCCCTCGGCGCTGTCGTAGGTGCGGTGGGGCATATGCAGCTGCTCCTGCGACATCTTGGCCGTGCGCGAGAGCACCAGCTTCACCTTGGCCTCGCTGGGCAGCAGCCGGAAAGCCGCGCCCGCCAGCGCGGCCAGCGCGCGGTTGTGCTCGCGGAAGTGGCTGGCCGTGCTGCGCCCCACCCGCATCAGGATGGGCCGGAAGCCCTTGTCGCCCAGCACGCGGAACCCCGTGGCCATCAGCGCGGCCAGCTGGTTGGCCGTGATCGAGGGGCTGTCGTCGATCGGCGGGAGCTGGCCGCCGTAGACGTGCGGCAGGCCGGCCTGGGTGAACAGCAGGCGCAGCGTCTTCTCGCCCAGGTTGTCGATCACGCTATCGCAGAAAAGCCGCAGCATCGACGATGGGATGGGCTGCTCGCGGGTCATGGGCGCGCCTCCATATGAGCCATATGCCTCTGAGTCGGTCGGGTACGTATAGGCAAGAACGTAGGCGCGCGCCTATTTTCGGAGGCCCAGCCGCCCGCGCTAGAGCGCCGCCCAGCCGCCGATCTGCGCCGAGAGCCAGTCGATATCGGGCTGGGCCACGGGCTGGGCCAGGCGGGCGTAGGCCTCGGCTAGGCGCTGGGCCTGGCCGGGGCTGGGCGCGCTGAGCGCCAGCGCGGCCCGCAGCAGCCCGCCGTAGGCCTTGGCGAGGTCGCCGGGGGCCAGCGGCGCGGTGGCCGCATCCAGCTCGGACTCCAGCCTGGCCCGCGCCGCATCCCAGCGCACCACCTCGGGCATGTCGGCCAGCAGCACCAGCAGTTGGGCGGCCCGCCCCAGCGCGGCCTCGCGGGCCGTGGCCCCGGCGGGCGCGGGCTGCGGCTGCGGCGCGGCGGGCGGCTCGCCCAGCAGCCCGCAGATGCGGTCGAGCGCGGCGATTAGCATGGCCTCTAGCTCGCGGGCGTAGGTCATCCACGCGCCCACCTGCATGCGGAAGGGGTCGGGGATGTCGCGCGCGCGCCCGGCCAGATCGCCCAGGGTGTGCAGCGCCACGCCCGCGAAGCGCGCCCGCATGGCGCGGGCGGTGCCGCTGTCCACGGCCAGCACCAGGGCGGCCTCGGCCAGCATGTCCTCGCCCACCGAGCGGGCGCGGTGCTGGTCGATGTTCAGGCCCATATGCAGCATGGTGGTGCGGGCCTCTGGCTCGGGCGGGTCGTCGTCGTGGCCCACCACCCCGGCGGAGGCCACATCCCAGGGCAGGCGGCGCTGCTCGATCTGGCGGCGCAGCAGTGCGGCGGCCATGGGGGCGCGCCCCGTGTCGGCGGCCCCCACGATCAGGATCGTCGGTCTCATGTCGTCTCGCTCCATCGCACACAGCGCCTTGCAGCCTTGCCGCGCCGCGCTGTCAAGAGGTATGGTACTCATGGCCATGCAGCCATGTGCCTGGGCGGAATAGGACCAGCGGCATGTTCCGCCCGTGCCGCTATGGGATTATAGTACACCTGGTCGTGATGCTGTTCCGTAGAACCTCCTTTGGCCCACCGGCCCCCGCCTGTCTGGCGGGGGCCGGTGGGTTTTTGCGCGAGATCACCATATACCGTGATCTGGTGAGCAGTTGCATCAAACTTGCTACATTTCCTCTACTTCGGGCAGCTATACTCAGCGGTAGGCTGATCGCTATGGACGAGGAGGTACTACGTGGCTACCAACGACCCAACGAGTGGCATGCCGCCGTTCATCAACCGCAGGCTCTCGATCACCGAGTGGCTCTCCTACGTTGCCGCCTACGACTTCGGCCGGATCGCGCCGACGCGGGTAGTGCTGCACCACACCTATATCCCCACCATCGAGCAGTGGCGCGGCCTGGCCACCATGCAGGGCATGCAGCGCTTCTACGGCGCCAAGGGCTGGCGATCCGGGCCGCACATCTACGTGGCCCCCGACGGCATCTGGCTGGCCACCCCTATGAAAGACATCGGCATCCACGCGGGCACCGGCAACTCGGGCACAGCGGGCGGCAAGCTGTGGTATAGCATCGGCTGCGAGATGGTGGGCTACTACGACAAGGTGCGGCCCAGCGGCGCGGTGTGGGAGGGCACCAAGGCGGTGCTAGGCGGCCTATCCAAGCGGCTAGGCATCGCGCCGCGCCAGCTGATCTCCTTCCACCGCGACTACACCAATCAGAAGAGCTGCCCCGGCTGGGCCGTGACCAAGGACTGGGTCTGGCCCGAGATCGAGGCCTGGCTGGGCAACCAGGCCGCCCCGCCCCAGCCGCCGCCGCCGGTGCAGGTGGGCACCCCCACCCCCGAGAACGAGGCCCTGCTCGACCTGCTGATGAACGAGAGCTTCCAGCGGCGCGGCGATGGCTATAACCCCGACCTGGCCTTCAACCAGTACGCCGTGCAGCACAGCCTGGGCTTCCCCACCGCCAAGGCCGCGACCCTGGCCGACGGCGGCAAGACCTACGCCTACCAGGCCTTCGCCCGCGACACGCTCTACTGCGAGGTGCCGCGCTGGGGCGAGGTGGGCAGGCTCTCCGACCTGCTGGGCGGCAGCATCCCGCCGTCGGGGCTGGGCCGCGCGCTGCTGGATGCGACCTACCGCGCCAGCGGGGCCATCTTCCACCCCGACTGGGCCTTTCACCAGTACGCCGTAGCCGCCAAGCTCGGCCCGCCCCTGGCCGAGAGCACCAAGCTGAAGGTGGGCGGCGTCGAGTACGCCTACCAGGTCTACGCGCTCGACACGCTCTACAACAAGATCCCCGACTGGCAGGCCATCCACCGCGTCAGCGAGCTGGCCAGCGCCAGCGACGCCGCCTCGGCCCAGCTGCGCGACGCCCTGCTGAGCGCCACCTACCAGAAGGCGGCGGGCGTGGCCTACCACCCCGACTGGGCCTTCCACCAGATCGCGCGGAAGCTCAACCTGGGCGCGCCGCTCTCCGACTCGTACCGCGTCACATCGGGGGCCAGCCAGTACGCCATCCAGGTCTACGCCACCGACACGCTCTACAACATCATCCCGAAGTGGCAGGAGGTGCGCCGCGCGCTGCCGCTGGCCAGCGGCGGCTCGGGCGTGGTGGCGCTCTCGGCGGGGGGCGCGGTGCCCGCCGCCAAGCCACGGGCCGGTATGCAGGCCAGCACGCTGCCCGAGGACAGCGAGATCGCCGTCGTGCTCGGGCGCGGCGCGGTCTTCGAGCAGCCCGGCGCGCCCTTCCACATCGTGCGCTACCGTGTGCCCTTCGCCGCCGCCTCGGGCACCCGCAGCGGCGCACGCGCGCGCCTGCTCGTGCTGCACAGCAGCACGGGCAGCGCCGAGGAA
The DNA here is from genome assembly GCA_009268125.1 of Chloroflexia bacterium SDU3-3. Taxonomy (NCBI): domain Bacteria; kingdom Bacillati; phylum Chloroflexota; class Chloroflexia; species Chloroflexia bacterium SDU3-3. Next base: position 97,269 of record WBOU01000004.1, read on the forward strand.
GACCTGCGCGCCATGGCCGCGCCGGATGCCCAGAGCATGGCGCACTACTACATCACCGCCGAGGGCCAGATCTACCAGCTGGCCGACGACGACCGCGCCACCTTCCACGCGGGCATGGCCACATGGCAGGGTCGGCGGCAGAACATCAACCGCATCAGCCTGGGCATCACCGTGCAGCGCAGCACCAAGGGCTACACCGAGGCGGCAAAAAAGGCGCTGGCCTGGCTCGTCGCCACGCTGCGCGAGCGGTATAATCTGGCCCATGTTGTCCGCTGGGGCGATCTGGATGCCGACAGCCGCCCCGATGGCGCAGATCTCTCCTGGTAGCCCGAGATAGAGAGGAACTGCCTATGCCGATTACCGCATCTCAGCTCTCATCGACGCCCTTCGTCGTCGCCACGCCAGACGAGCCGCTGGGGGCGCTGCTCGAACGGCTGCCCGCCAGCCGCCCGGCGCGCTTCGCCAGCTTTGTCGTGATCGCCGAGCCGGGCGGCATCTTCCGCGTGCTGCGCTGGCAGGATGTGGAGGAGCGCGTGCGCAGCTGGCCCAGCGACCCGCGCGCGCTGCCGGTGGGCCAGCTGCCGCAGCTGCCCGCGCCCGTGCCCGCTGTCGATGCCGATCGCATCGGCATCCAGGCCGCCAACGAGCTGCGCGACGAGCAGAAGCCGCTGAAGGTTGTGGTGGTGCTCAAGGCTGGCCAGGTGCTGGGGCTGCTGGCCCAGCCGCTGCGCGGCGACCAGCAGATCGACGCCCCCGACCCCTTCCCGCAAAACCACATGGCCAACACCCTGCCCGATGATCCCCCGCTGGATGAGGAAGATGAAGCAGAGCAGGTCGACAAGCCAGAGCCGCAGATACAGCCGCGCACCCACACCTCCCCGGCAGAGGAAGCTGAGGCGAGCAAAGGCGTCGAGCCAGAGCCGCGCGCCCACGACACGCCGCCAGAGCAGGCCGAGCAGCGCGTGATCAACGCGCTGCTGAAGGACCACGACAAGGGCCAGCCGCTGGCCGTGGGCACACCCTACACCCTCGTGTTCAACGTGGGTGCGCCGCAGGCCGAGGCCCTAGCCAGCGCCAGCGCCAGCCTCGGCCAGATCTTCGACGCCAGCCCCAAGGCCAAGCGCATCGAGATCACCGTGGTGATCGACAGCGATGACCTGACCATCACCGGCAGCGACCAGGGCGTGATCGCGGTGCCGCGCAAAGGCGCATCTACCCAGGATGCCAGCTTCACCATCACGCCCACCAAGGATGGCCCCAACGAGCTACGCGCGCTGTTTTTCGCCAACAACCGCATGTTCCAAAAAATGAAGCTGACCCTGCACGTGGGCGCAGCCCAGGCCGCCCCGATCGAGCAGCAGGCCAGCGGCAAGACGCTGCAGAGCGCCCTGGCCAGCCAGCCGCGCCCGCAGGAGATCGACCTGGTCATCCTGCGCAGGGATGCGGGCTACGAGTTCATCCTCAACAGCGGCGGTGTGAAGCGGGCCACCGTCAACCTCAGCGAGCAGCAGATCGCCGACATGACCGCCAACGCCCGCGAGGAGCTGAAGGGCATTGTCTACGCCAAGGAGGGCGGGCGCTACCTCTACCAGTCCGCCGACACCAGCATCCCAGCCTTCGCTCACGAGCAGTCGCTCAAGGCCCTGATGGGCATCGGCACCGACCTGTTCGAGGGCCTGTTCTTCGCGCCGGGCAGCGGTGCCGACGCCAACGAGATGGGCCGCGTGCTGCGCGAGAGATCGCGCCAGAGCAAGCTGCAGATCGCGATCATCGCCGAGCGCTTCAGCTTCCCCTGGGCGCTGCTCTACGACCGCGACTACGACCCCGACCACGTAGAGCCGGAGGGCTTCTGGGGATTTAAGCACGTGATCGAGTACACGCCCGAGTTCCGCACCGCCACGCCCCTGAACCTCACCCCCGAGATCAGCGTGGCGGGCGAGCTGGAGATCGGCTTTGTGGTCAACACCACGATCGACGACGAGCTGCGCCAAAAAGGGCTGCCGGTCGACGTGGTCAAGCCGCAGCAGGCGTTTCTGCGCCAGCTGCCCGGCGTGACGGTGAGCGAGTACACCACCAAGGCCGAGCTGATCAGCCTGCTGAGCAGCACGCAGCCCGGCCCGCAGCTGCTCTACTTCTACTGCCACGCCGAGAGCACGCTGCCCAGCGACCCGGGCGGCGTGGATGCCTCGCAGCTCACCCTCTCCGACGGGCCGGTGACGCTGAAGGATCTGAAGCGGCTGGCCTCGCTCAGCAAGGCCGAGGAGAGCCTGCAGAGCGCTCCGCTGGTGTTTATCAACGCCTGCGAGAGCGCCGAGCTAAGCCCCTACTTCTACGACGGGCTGGTGCCCTACCTGATCGCCAAGGGCGCGCGCGGCGTGCTGGGCACCGAAGTCAACACCCCCGCCCTGTTCGCCGCCGAGTTCGCGCGGCTGCTGCTGCAGCGCTTCGCGGCGGGCGGCCAGCCGATCGGCGAGCTGCTGCTCGACCTGCGCCGCGAGTACCTGATGGACAAGAACAACGTGATGGGCCTAGTCTATGCGCTGCACAGCGGTGCCCAGGTGGTGGTGCAGCGCATCTAGGCAGCGCCTCATCCCACCACGTATCCAGAGGGCTAGGGTTTGCCCCTAGCCCTCTCTGCTATTACAGGGCTAAGAAATTATCATACGTGCTCGGCTGAAATTGAGCCTGCTCTTTCTCCCCTTTTGTTCCCTTGGTGCCTTGGCGTCTTGGTGGTAAAGCGGTCTCGCTTCGCGCCTTCGCGCCTTCGTGGTATCGGGTTCGCTCCACTATCGCGAACCCATGCTATACTCTGCCAAAATGCCTCGCTGTTAGGAAAGAAAAGGACAAGGCTGGCGACAGCGGGTATAATTCCCGGTATGGAAGAACACACTATCTACACATACGTCGGCGGCGACGCGCCCTTCCGCCGACTGGTCGAGGCCTTCTACGTCGGCATCGAGAGCGAGCCGCTGCTCCGCCCCATGTACCCCGAGGACCTGGAGGCGTCGAAGGAGCACATGTTCCTGTTCCTGACCCAGTACTTCGGCGCGCCGCCGCGCTACAACGCGCTGCGCGGCCACCCGCGCCTGCGCATGCGCCACGTGCCCTTCGCCATCGGCCAGCCCGAGCGCGACGCGTGGGTGCGCCACATGCTCGCGGCGCTCGACGCGGCGGGCTTCCCCGACGAGGCGAAGGAGCCGATGCGCGGCTACTTCGAGCGCGCCGCCACCTTCCTGATCAACCGGCCATCCGACCCCAACTCGCTGGAGCTACTCGGGGGGTAGCGCCTGCCGCCAGCACACCGCCGGGCCTGGGCCATCCCCCAGGCCCATTTTCACGCACCAAAATGGCGGGCATTCCCTATTGACTCTGCCTGACGGCCCTCCTATACTGAGCGAGCATCCCCCACCCACACTCTGCCCAAGACAGCATAGACGCTGGTGCGCTGCCTTGGCGTCCTCTCAGCGGCTTGATTTCAATTCCCATCTGGCGTAGACACACGCCGCCAATGGAGGATCCATGAAACTGCCGCACAGCTCGCCGATACTGCTTTCACTTGCCCTGATTTCCAGCCCGCTGCTCCAGCACGCTCCGCCGGTAGCTGGCCTGCCAGCCCGCGTCGCTCCGCCGCAGGCGGCCAACAGCGTGGCCTTCGCGCCGATTGTCGCCGAGGCCGCCGACAGCGGCGTGATGGCCTACACAGCAGACGAGGGCACGCGGGTCGCCGCGCTGAAGGTGCGGCTGGATACGGCGGCAGCCCAGCTGGTGACCGTCAACTACGCCACCAGCGACGGCAGCGCCAGCCAGGGAAGCGACTACACCACCACCAGCGGCACCCTCACCTTCTACCCCGGCGAGCAAGAGAAAACCCTGGGCGTACCCCTGGCCGACGACCCCAGCGCCGAGCCTGCCGAGGGCTTCCACATGGCCCTGAGCAGCCCCTCTGGCGCGTCGCTCGGCGCCCTGGCCACGGCGGATGTGACCATCCGCGCCAGCGATACGCTGGGCTTCGCCCTGCCCACCACCCAGGCCTACGAGGCGAACGGACGCGCGATCATCCCCGTGCAGCTGCAGGGCAGCTCGACCGCCGCCGTGACCGTGAGCTACACCACCAGCGACGGCAGCGCCCTCGCGGGGAGCGACTACACCGCCACCAGCGGCACCCTCACCTTCGCGCCCGGCGAGACCTGGCAGGAGATACCTGTACCAGTAACGGTGGACAGCACCAGCGAGCTGACCGAGACCTTCCTGGTGACGCTGAGCAGCCCGACCAACGCGACGCTAGCGGGCGACCTGACGCAGACGGTGGCGCTGATCGATGATCGGCTGGCCTTCCAGTCGGCGCGCTGGGATGAGCTGGCGGGCGACGGCGACAGCGCGGCGGACGCGGGCGAGCAGGTGGCGGTGGCGGTCGCGGTCAGCAACTTGGCCCCGGCGGCGACCCAGCCCTTCACTAGCAGCCTGCGGCTGATCGGCGGGGATGCGACGCTGGAGGTGGCGACCGCCAGCTACGGGGCAATTGCGGGCAAGGGGGCGGCCTACGCTGCCGCGCCCTTCACGCTCACGGTCGGCCCAACCGCGCAGGCGGGCGACCTGATCGTGCTGGAGCAGGCACTGTTCACGCCGGGCCAGACCACCCGCTTCCCGCTGCGCGTCCCCGTGGGTGTGGCCCGCCTCGGCCCAGTCGAAACCTACAGCGGCACCTTCCCCACCCCGCCGTGGCCGATCACACACGGCGCTGGCGTGAGCGATACGCTCGATATCATCCTCTACCCGCCGGGCATCACCACAAGCCGGATGGTGGGCGACCTGAACGTGAGGGTGGCCGCCACCCACCGCGACACCAGCCAGCTGCGCATGCAGCTCACCGCAGGCACGGTGGCCGCCACCCTCTTCGACGTTGGCGACGCCAAGGGCGCGAACCTCGACAGCGTCACCTTCGACGACAGCGCCCCCGCCACCATGGCCAGCTCGCCTGCGCCGATGGCCGGCAGCTACCAGCCGCGCACCCCGCTGGCCGTCTTCCAGAGCCTGCGGGTAAACAACCTCAGCTACGCGACTCTGTCTATCAAGGATCAGAACCCGGCGGCCAACCAGGGCGTGCTGACCAACTGGGATGTCGACATCCGTCCCGTGGTGCCCTCCTGTGCGCCTGCGGGCAGCAACATCTGCATCAGCTGGGATCTACCCTACACCACCGTGACCGAGGGCGACGCCTCGGTGGTGGTAAACATGCGGCTAAACGTCCCAGCACCTCACACCCTAACGGTCAGCTCCTCAACCCTGGACAGCGTCGCATTCAAGGGGAAAGACTTCACCGGCAGGCAGGCGCAGGTCACCTTTGCCCCTGGTGAGATGAACAAGTCCTTCCAGGTCAAGATCACGAACGATACGCTGAGCGAGCCGCCCGAGTCGTTTCATATCGGCTTCCTCTCTCTCGATAGGGTTGAGGTCGATCGAATGATGACGCAGGTCATCATCTTCGACAACAACGACTCGCCCCCCACGCTCTCATTCATACCCACAAACGGGTTCAACGAAAACGACTCCTCGCAGAGACAAGGGCTGCTGCTCAGCGCGCTCTCGGGCTACCCGTTGCGGGTCGACTATCGGCTAGAGTCGGGCACTGCCGTGGTGGGCAGCGACTTCGCGCCCACCAGCGGCACGCTGGTGTTCCAACCCTACCAGCAGTCGGCCAGTGTGCCGCTGCCGATCTTCGACGACGCGCTGCCCGAGCCAGATGAGAAGCTCAGCATCATCCTGAGCAACCCGGTCTATTTCTCCGCTGGCGGCCAGCAGTCAAAGAGCGTCACGATTCTCGCCAACGACACGCTCGCCTTCTCCTCCAGCTCGCACAGTGTGTACGAGAGCGGCAGCGCCTCGCTGAGCGTTGGCCTGAGCGCCACCTCGGCCCAGACCGTCACTGTCGACATCAGCACCGAGGGCGGCGGCACGGCCACGCCCGGCAGCGACTACACACCCGCCAGCGGCACGCTGGTGTTTGCGCCGGGGGAGACATCCAAAACCTTCAACTTTCCCATCCTCGATGATGCGATCGCCGAGGCGAACGAGACCATCCTGGTGCGCCTCAGCAACGCGAACAACGCGGGTGTACCCCTCGCGGGCGTATTCGCCACCGTGAACATCCTGGAGAATGACTCGATTACCTTCCCGGCACCCTCAAAAAGCGCGACCGAGCGCAGCACCAACGTCAGCATCACCGTGCAGCTGAACAGCTACTCGTCGATCCCCGTGACCGTGCAGTACGCCACGGTTGGCGGCAGCGCCACGCCAGGCAGCGACTACACGCCCACCAGCGGCACGCTGACCATCTCGCCAGGCGCGACCAGCCGCACGATCAGCGTGCCCATTCTGGAGGATAGCCTGGCCGAGCCAGATGAGACCATTAACATCGCGCTGAGCAACCCTACCGGGGCGATGCTGGGCACCACATCCGTCGCCACCATCACCATCCCGGCCAACGATCTGATCACCCTGAGCGGGGCGGCGGGCGATGAACTGGGAACTCTGCCGGTGGTGACGGTGCGCCTGAAGGCCACATCGTTTCAGGCGGTGACGGTGAACTACGCCACCAGCGACGGCACGGCCACCGCAGGGAGCGACTACACGCCCACCAGCGGCACGCTGACCATCCCCGCCGGTTCAAGCTCGCAGTCTTTTACCATCCCGATCCTCGACGACACGCTGACCGAGCCGGAGGAGACGATCATCGTGACGCTCAGCAGCCCGACAAATGCCGAGCTAGACAGCACGAGCTCGATCGGCGTGCCCATCCGAGCCAGCGACTAGCAGCCGCTACAACGCTGTGACACCAAGCTATATTCTGGCGTGCAACCACGCCGATGGAGGCACTATGAGCTTGCCGCACACCGCTCCAGCGCTCTTTTCACTTGCGCTGGTTCTCGCCCCGCTGCTCGTGCCGAGCGCCGCCGCACACGGAAGCGCGGCCCCGCCGCACGCCATGCCGCAGCAAGCAGCCAACACCGTCTCGTTCGTACCCATCGGGGCCGAGCCAGCGCCACCAGGCGCGGCCATGGCCTACGCCGCACAGGAGGGCGCGCGCCTGGCGGCCCTGAAGGTGCGGCTGGCCAGCCCCGCCACACAGGTGGGCAGCGTGGCCTACACCAGCGAGGATGCCAGCGCCACCGCCGCAGGCGACTACGCCGCCGCTAGCGGCACGCTCACCTTCTACCCCGGCGAGCAGGAGAAGATCCTCGGCGTGCCGATCGCCGACGATGCCCAGCCCGAGGGCGACGAGCTGTTCCGCGTGGCGCTGAGCGCGCCGAGCGGGCTGGCCCTGGGCGAGCGCCCCACCGCCGAGGTGACCATCGGTGCCAGCGACACCATCGGATTCGCGCAGCCCGCCACCACCGCCTACGAGATCAGCGGCAGGGCGGTCATCCCCGTGCAGCTCCAGGGCAGCTCGGCGGTGACGGTGACGGTGGACTACGCCACCAGCCCCGGCAGCGCCAGCGCCGCCGATTTCACCGCAGCCGTAGGCACGCTGGTGTTCCCGCCCGGCGAAACCTGGCGGGAGATCCCAGTGACACTCAAGATTGACAGCACCAGCGAGCCGACCGAGACCTTCAGCCTGAGCCTGAGCAACCCGGTGGGCGCGGCGCTAACCGGCGGCGCAGCCCAGAACGTGGATGTTGTGGACAGCCGCCTAGCCCTGCTCGCGCTGGGCTGGGAGGACAGCGCGGGCGACCGGGACGGCATCCCCGATCCCGGCGAGCAGCTCGGCATCACCGTGACGCTGAGCAACCTGAGCACCCAGGCCAGCCAGCCCTTCACCAGCAGCCTGCGCCTGATCGGCGGGGGAGGCACGGTGGATGTGGCCAGCGCCAGCTACCCAGCCATCGTCGGGAAGGCCAGCGCCGCCGCCAGCTTCCGCATCACCGTCGACGCGGCGACCGCGCCCGGCACCATCCTCCAGCTTGAGCAGACCGTGCGGAGCGCGGGGCGGGATTTCACCATCCCCATCCGCATCCCGGTCGGCGCGGTGGGTGGGCCGCTCTGCGCGCCGCTGGGCACCACCACATGCGTGCGCTGGGTACGCCCCGCCAACCCCGTGACCGAGAGCGATCAGTCGGCGGTCTTCGACATGCGGCTGAGCGCACCCTCGCCGCTGAGCGTATCTGTCTCCTACATCCTCAGCTATGGCAATGCCCAGGTGGGGCGCGACCTCACCGGCAAGGAGGGCACCGTGACCTTCGCGCCTGGCGAGATGAACAAGTCGTTCCGCGTCAGTATCACCGACGACATCTTCAACGAGCCTGCCGAGCAGGTGGCGATGAGGATGTACAACCCATCTGGCCTCGCCATAGCAGGGCCAGTCAGCAGCGAGCTGGTGATCTTCGACAACGGCGACCCGATACCGAGCGTCTCGCTGCGGCCTGGCGGGGAAGGCGTATCAGAAGGGTCGCAGTACGGGGGGTTCTCGCTCGCGCTCAGCAGCTACTCGGGCTACCGCGTGCGGGTGGACTACGCCGTCACCTCGGGCAGCGCCATCGCCGGGGAAGATTTCACGCCAGTCACCGGCACGCTCGTCTTCGACCCAAACGAAAGCTCAGAGTACGTGTCCTTACCAATATTCGATGATACGCTGCCAGAGCCAGATGAGACCTACAGCGTCATGCTGAGCAGCCCTGTCTATGCGACGCTCGGCAGACAGTCCGTGTCCGAGCGGATCATCAAGGCCAACGACACCATCTCATTCGGGGGCGAGACTGGCGGCACCACTATGGAGCGCTATGGTGCTGCGGGGGTCTCGGTCTACCTGAACGCGGCCTCGGCGGTACCGGTGACGGTGGACTACACCACCGAGGGCGGCGGCACCGCCAGCCCAGGTGCCGACTACACGCCCATCACCGGCACGCTGACCTTCGCGCCCGGCCAGACCCAGAAGAACATCAGCATACCGATCATCAACGATAGCGCCCCCGAGGATGCCGAGACGATCATCGTACGGCTCAGCAACCCGACAGGAGCGGGGCTGGCCTATCCCAACGCTCCATACACCATCACCATCCAGGGCACAACGCGAGTGGAGTTCAGCAACACCAGGCTCACCGCCAGCGAGCGGGGCAACAATCTGGCCGTGACCGTGCGCCTGAGCGCTCCCTCCATCAGCGAGGTGAGCATCCACTACGCCACCGTGGGCGGCAGCGCCACCGCCGGTGGCGACTACACCGCCGTCAGCGGCAGCCTCACCTTCCCCCCAGGCGTGACAACGCGGACAATCAGCGTGCCCATCCGCGAGGATAGCCAGGCGGAAGGCGACGAGACGATCACGCTTGCGCTGAGCAGCCCAGAGGATGCTATCCTCGGCATCTCCTCCATCGCTACCATCACCATTCCGGCCAACGATCTGATCACGATGGAGAACTGGAACGCGGGCGACGAGGGAAGCTTTGGCCGCATCGCCGTGCGGCTGAGCGCATCTTCCTACCAGCAGATCACCGTGGACTACACCTTCGTGGATGGCACCGCTAAGGCCGGGGTGGACTACCCGCCCACCAGCGGCACCCTGGTCTTCCCGCCTGGCTCGGTGATGAAGGAGCTGATCATCCCCATCCTGGATGATAGCGAGCCCGAGGGCGAGGAGACGGTGATCATCCGATTCAGCAACCCAGTCAACGCCGAGCTGGGGACGATGAGGGCGATCAGTGTGCCGATCCGCGAGAGCGATTAGGCTCTCATACAACGCGTGCAGGTCTTCATCCAGCGCGCCACACAAACACGCGGCCCTGGCAATATGCCAGGGCCGCGTGCGTTGCTCCGACGGGGCGTGGGTTAGATTGTGGCGAGCCGCCCCGAGACGCTCAGCTGCTCGCCCGACTCGGCGCGGCGGCGCAGCTCGGTCAGCACCTCGTCCACCTTCTCGGCGCTCACGTTGTACATGAAGTCGAGGTTGGCCTGCAGCACGGGGGCCTTGTCGCAGGCCGCCACGCACTTCACGCGCTCCAGAGTGAACATGCCATCCGGCGTGGTCTTACCGGCGGCCTTGATACCCAGCGAATCCTCCAGCGCGGTGATCAGCTCCTCGGCGCCGCAGAAGGCGCAGGGCACATCATCGCAGACCTGCAGCACCCACTTGCCCACCGGCTTGTTGTAGAACAGCGTGTAGAAGCCGACCACCTCGAACACATCGGTGGGCGGCAGCCCCAGCACATCGGCCACCTCGCGGATGGCCTCGTCGGACAGGTGGCCGTAGGCATCCTGGGCGATATACAGCATGGGCAGCACGGCGCTGCGGCGCTGGGCGTAGCGGGAAAGCAGAGAATCGATCTCGGCCCCGTGGGTCTCTCGTAGTGGCATAGCGTTTCTCTTCAGGGCGCGAATCTGCGCCGGTAGGCTCACGCGCTACCGATCCACATCGCCAAGGATGGGGTCGATGGTCGCGATCAGCGTGACCAGGTCGGCCACCAGGCTGCCGCGCGACATCACCGGCAGCGACTGGAGGTTCACAAACGACGGCGTGCGGAAGTGGCAGCGGTAGGGCTTGGGGCTGCCGTCGCTCACCAGGTAGCAGCCGAACTCGCCACGGGGCGACTCGACCGCCGCGTACACATCGCCCACCGGCGGCTTGAAGCCCTCGGTCCACAGCTTGAAGTGGTGGATGAGCGACTCCATGCTCTGCGTGATCTCGGCCTTGGGCGGCGGCGCGATCTTGCGGTCGGTGGTGATGTAGGGGCCGGGGCCAAGCGCCTGCAGGCGGTCGAGCGCCTGCTTGATGATGCTCAGGCTCTGCTGCATCTCGGCCATGCGCACGATGTAGCGGTCGAAGTTGTCGCCGTTCTGGGCGATCGGCACGGCGAAGTCGTAGGTCTCATACCCGCTGTAGGGCATATCCTTGCGCAGATCCCAGGCCACGCCGGTGGCGCGCAGGATGGGGCCGGTCACGCCCAGGTCGATCGCGTCCTGCTGGCTGAGCTTGCCCACGCCCACCATGCGCTCCAGGAAGATCGGGTTGTTGGTGAGCAGGCCGTCGTACTCCTCCAGGCGCGAGGGCATCACATCCAGGAAGGCCTGGACGGTGGCGGCGAACTCGCGGGGCAGGTCGTAGGCCAGCCCGCCCACGCGGAAGTAGCTGGTCATCATACGAGCGCCCGAGACCAGCTCGAAGATGTCGAGGATCTGCTCGCGCTCACGGAAGCCGTACATGTACATGCTGGTCGCGCCCAGATCGAGCACGTGGGTGCCCAGCCAGATCAGGTGGCTGCCGATGCGGGTCAGCTCGGCCAGCAGCACGCGCGCCACCTGCGCCCGTTCGGGCACCTCGCACTGCAGCAGCTTCTCGACCGCCATCACATAGCCCAGGTTGTTCGAGAGCGGCGCGAGGTAGTCCATACGGTCGGTCAGCACTACCGCCTTCTGGTAGGTCTTGCTCTCCATCGTCTTCTCGATGCCGGTGTGCAGGTAGCCGATGTCGGGGGCGACGTTCACAACGGTCTCGCCATCCAGCTCGACCACCAGCCGCAGCACGCCGTGGGTGCTGGGATGGTGCGGCCCCATGTTCAGCACCATCGTATCTGTCTTGCCCTCAAGTGCCGGCTGGGTGATCGAGCGCGGCGAGGGGACCGTAAGTGTCGTCATATTGCGCTTTCTGAAAAGGCGCGGGCACGGCGCGCGGCCACCGCCCGCACGTGCTACTCTTTCGCGAACGGCTTCCGCTCGTAGATCTGCTGCTCGTTAATCGTGAACGCGACCTCCTCGTACCCCAGGGGCACATCCTTGCGCTGGGGGTGGCCGTTCCAGTCCTCGGGCATCAGGATGCGATCCAGGCTGGGGTGGCCATCGAAGACCACGCCGAACATGTCGTAGACCTCGCGCTCCATGTAGGTGGCGGTGGCCCACTCGCTGGTGATCGTGGCGATATGCGGGTTCGACTCGGGGAGGCCCGCCTTCAGGCAGATGCGGTGGCGGTTTGTATGCGAGAGCAGGTGGTAGACCACCTCGAAGCGCGGCTCGCGCCCCAGGTAGTCCACGCCGTTGACGTTCTCTAGGAAGTTGTAGCTCAGCTCGGCGTCGCCGCGCAGGAACTGCACGAGCGGGATCAGCGACTCGGGGCGGATGCGCACCTGAAGCTCGCCGCGGAACTCGCGCGTCTCCAGCACGCTGCCCTCGGGGGCCTGCTGGAGCCGAGTGATGACGGTGGTATTGTCCATTCTTGCCTCAAACGACGCGGGTGCTGCGTCGGCTACACGTGGATCGGCTCGCGCTCGCGAATGGTGCCATCCAGCTTCGTGCGGAACACCTTGTCCTGCAGGGTCAGGATGCCGTGGATGAGCGCCTCGGGGCGGGGCGGGCAGCCGGCCACATACACGTCGACGGGCACGATCTCATCCACGCCCTGCACCACCGCGTAGTTGTTGAACACGCCGCCGCACGAGGCGCAGTCGCCCATGGCCAGCACCCACTTCGGCTCGCTCATCTGGTCGTAGAGCCGCCGCACCACCGGGGCCATCTTGCGCGAGACGCGGCCCGCCACGATCATCAGGTCGGACTGGCGGGGCGAGGCGCGCATGATCTCCATACCGAAGCGCGAGGTGTCGTAGTTCGCGCCCTGCGAGCTCATCATCTCGATGGCGCAGCACGCCAGGCCGAACAGCATCGGCCACATGGCGTTGCTGCGCGACCAGTTCACCGCATATTCAAGCGACGTGGTGATGACGCCAAGGTCGCCAGCTTTCTCCTCTAGTCCCATCGCAGCGCCTCTCGTTTAAAGATATACACCAGGCCCACCAGCAGGATGAGCATGAACAGGCCCATCTCGGCCAGGCCAAACCAACCGAGCTGTTTGTAGATCAGGGCAAAGGGGAAGAAGAAGATCACTTCGATGTCGAACAGGATGAAAAGCATCGCAGCGACGTAGAATTTGACCGGGAAGCGGCGCTGGGCGCTGCCGATCGGCTCCATGCCCGACTCGTAGGGCATCAGCTTGCGGCGCGTCAGCTTCTTGGGGCCGAGCAGGTTGTTGACCGTGAGCACAAAGGCGGCCACAAAGACAGCAACGAGAAAGAGAACCAGAATGGGGATGTACTCATTGAGCGGTGACATCAGACGCCCCTTTGTCAATCGCGCGCCCGCCGCTGCGGCAAACGAAGGACATGGCGGCGCGACACCGTATACAGCATTCTCATGCGCAGTTGTACGCAATGCATTATAGCGCGTTGGTGTATTGTGTCAAGAAACACAAACTGCCTGACGACCTGTTATGTCCAGCAAAACCGCCCGCCCGTTGCGCCGACGCCGCCGCTATGCTATACTGCGCCCGCCGCATCCCAATCGGGCAAAGCCGCTTTCCTGCCGCGCCACGCCCGCCCTGATGAAAGGCATGCACACCATGGAGATAACCCCACAGCTGCTGATCTCGGCCTACTGCCAGGGCGTGTTCCCCATGGCCGTGGGCGAGGGCGACATCCGCTGGTACGACCCCGACCCCCGCGCGATCATCCCGCTCGACAGCGCCTTCCACGTGCCGCGCCGCCTGGCCCGCACTATCCGCAACGACGGCTTCGAGGTGCGCGTCGACACCTGCTTCCGCCGCGTGATGGAGCTGTGCGCCGAGCCAGCCGCCGACCGCGACGGCACCTGGATCTCGCCCGAGCTGATCGACCGCTACACCGAGCTGCACCAGCTGGGCTTCGCCCACAGCGTGGAGACCTGGCGCGGCGGGCAGCTGGTGGGCGGGCTGTACGGCGTGGCGGTGCGCGGCCTGTTCGCGGGCGAGAGCATGTTCAGCCGCGAGGCCAACGCCAGCAAGGTGGCCCTGGTGGCGCTCATCCAGCGCCTGCGCGCGGGCGGCTTCGTGCTGCTCGACACCCAGTTCATCACCACCCACCTGGCGGGCTTCGGCGCCACCGAGATCCCCCGCGCCGAGTACCACCGCCGCCTGCACGCCGCCATCCAGGTCGAGGCCACGTTCTAGGGCGCAGCCTACTTGGGCCGCGCCTCCAGCACTACCGTCAGGCGCTGCTCGGCACCGTCGCGCAGCACCGTCAGCGTCACGCTGTCGCCCACCGCCTTGGCCTGCTCGATGTAGCCGCGCAGGTCGGCCCCGCGCGCCACCTTCTGATCATCCACCGCCACGATGATGTCGCCCGCAAAGCTGCTGGTCTGCTCGCCCTCGCTCAGCTTGGCGTCGCCGCGCAGGCCCGCCTTCTCGGCGGGGCCGCCCGCGATCACGCTCACCACCATCACGCCGCTGGCGGGCGCGATGCCGAACTGGCGGCGCAGCTGCGGGGTGATGTCGTTCATGCTCACGCCCAGCCAGGGGTGGCTGTAGGTGCCCGTGCGGATGATCTGGGGCACCACGCGGCCCACCATGTCCGAGGGCACCGCGTAGCCGATGCCCTCAAAGCTGCCGCTCTCCGAGCTGATCGCGGTGTTCACGCCGATCACCTGGCCGTAGATGTTCAGCAGCGGGCCGCCCGAGTTGCCGGGGTTGATCGCCGCGTCGGTCTGGATGATGTTGGGGATGCTGAAGCGCCCGCCGCTCTGCACCGCCGGGCCATCCAGGTCGCGCCCCAGCCCGCTGATCACGCCGATGGTCAGGGTGTTCTGCAGCCCGAAGGGGTTGCCGATCGCGATCGCCGTCTGCCCCACCGCCACATCGCCGGATGCGCCCAGGGCCAGCGGCGCGGTGCCCTGCGGCAGACTGCCCACCCGCACCACCGCCAGATCGCTGCCGGGGTCGGTGCCCACCAGCTCGGCGGGCACAGTGGTGCCGTCGGCGAAGCTCACCTGCAGCGTGTGCGCGTCCTCTACCACGTGGTTGTTGGTGACAATATGCCCCAGCTGGTCGTACAGAAAGCCCGACCCCTGGCCCAGCATCACATCGCCGCTGGGTGCGCGCTCGTCATCCACCAGCGGGTGCGTGCCCAGCACCTCGATCCGCACCACCGCCGGGCTGGCCCGCCGATACAGCTCCACCATCAGCCGCTGCTGCTGCTCGATGGCGTTGGTGAGCGTGGCATCGATGGTGGGCGCGGGGCTGGCGCTGGTCAGCGGGCCGACCGTGCCCAGCGCCAGCGGCGTGGGCGCGGGGTCTTCCTCGGCACGGGCCTGGGTGGGCATGGGGCTGATCGTCGGGGTCTGCACGCGCACATCTGGCAGCGAGCATGCGGCAAGCGAGAAGGTCAGGGCTATCAGGCTGATGCGGCGCAGCATAGAGGGTTCCTTGTATCGGTGCGGCGGCTCCCGCACGTGCTCACAGGTATTATACCGAGGAGCAGCAGGGTTTAGGAAAAAAGGCCGCCGCGCCAGCTTCGCCTCGCCGCTGCGGGTGTGAGTATGGCCAGCCGCCAGCTATCGCGCACCTTCGCTGGATGGGCGAGGCCGCTGTTTTTCACAAAAAAGAGCGCGCTATCTTCCAATTAAGATACTTAGGCTTCCGACAATGGTGCTTAAGCTTCCGGCAATGGTGCTTAAGCTTCCGGCGATGGTGCTTAAGCTTCCGGCGATGGTACTTAAGCTTCCGGCAATGGTGCTTAAGCTTCCGGCAATGGTGCTTAAGCTTCCGGCAATGGCGCTTAAGCTTCCGGCAATGGTGCTGTTCCGATCGCACGCATGATAGGCCGCATTTTTATACGATAGGTCCGATACATAGTATCTTCAGCAAAACAGGTGTGCCGCTCAGCAGGTATCACTTTCTACGGCATTTCCGCGTCGGGCCACCGCTTGCCACTTCGATAATAATGGTTCCTCTGAGTTATTTGGTGTGCCCGACGCAGGTGGCGGCTCGGGGCCTGCCCCGAGCACCCCCGCCATGGGGCGATGCCCCTCAATAGGTGTCGCTTTTGAGGCTGCTTCCGCGTTGTTTTTGGGTCGCCCCAACCGTAGGCAATGCTTGGAGCGTTGCGCGGTTGGGGCAACCGGCTGCGGCTTCGATGATAATGGTTCCTCTTTGTTGGTTGGTGACAGCCCTGTGCGGGCGGCACCAAGGGCTCCGCGCCCTTGGAACCCCGCCAGGGGCATCGCCCCTTGGAACCCCAATTTTGAGCGTTCCTATGCTGTTTCCTGGCTGCTGGTGTTCGTGCATATGGCCATCAAAACATCAGCGGCACCTTCGCCGCATGGGCCAGGTGGGTAGGGTTTTGGTGGTGAAAAATCTTCGCCCCTAGGCTGGGGTTAAACGACGCTGGCCGCCCCACACCGAGAGCAGGGCCAGCCCGCCCAGCAGCCCGGCCAGCGCGCCGTTGGCCAGCAGCGCCCACAGCGGGGCCGCTGGCCAGCCCACGATCTCGGCGGGCCAGAGCAGGAATGCCAGCACGCCCAGCAGCACGCGCAGCGGCACGGGCAGCCCGAGGTAGGGGCGCAGGCCAGGCGCGAAGCGCAGCAGCAGCCAGGCCGCCCACAGCCCCACCGTCGCACCCCAGCAGCGCGCGCACACCGCCATGGGGTAGCCCAGCAGCACATACGACTTGGCCGGGGTCGGGCAGACATAGCGCGAGAGCAGGTCGCGGGCCAGCGCGCCCGAGTCGGCCAGGCCCCACACGCCCGTGGCCTGGAACAGCGGCGCGATCAGCGGCCCCAAAAACAGCACGCTCATGGCCAGCAGCAGCGGCCACTCGGCCCGCAGGGCACGGGCCGTCATCGGTGGCCCCCTCGGCGCAGCCGCCGCGCCACGCCGGGCAGCGCCATCAGCTTCTCGCCCAGCGAAAGGTGGGCGCGGCGCGTGAACACGTCGTAGTCATTCGCCACGATCTTCTCCAGGATGCCTCGGTAGACCTGCGCCGCCGCGCCCACGGCCAGCTGGCTATCCTCGCTCAGCAGCAGAATGCCCGGCCAGGCCTCCTCGTACAGCGCGTGGGCGCGCTCGATCTCGAAGCGCATCAGGGCGCGGAATCGCTCGTCGCGCCGCCCCGCCAGGATGTCCTCGTCGCTCAGGCCGAAGCGGGCCAGATCCTCCTGCGGGATGTAGATCCGCCCGCGCCGCGCGTCCTCGCCCACATCCCGCAGGATGTTGGTGAGCTGCAGCGCGATGCCCAGGCTGACCGCGTAGGGCCGCGCCCCCTCGCGCGAGCCGATGATGTACATGGAGAGCAGGCCCACCACCGAGGCCACGCGGTAGCAGTAGAGCCACAGGTCGTCGAAGCTAGCGTAGCGGCTGACGCTCAGATCCATGGCCACCCCAGCCAGCAGCTCATCCACCAGCGGCTGGGGCACCTGATAGCGCTGGCGGATGGCCGACCATGCCAGCAGCACGGGGTCGTGCGCGGGCGGCACCGGCGCGTGCACGCGGGCCACCCAGTGGGCCAGCGAGCGGTGCGGGTTCTCGCTGGCCCCATCCACCAGATCATCGCTGGTGCGGCACAGCGCATAGAGCGCGCGGATGCCCTGGCGCTTCTCGGCGGGCAGCAGCTGGGTGCTCAGGTAGAAGCTGCGCGAATGCATGCGGGTGATCTCTGCGCATGTCCGCAGCGCCGCCTCAAGCGAGATCGGGGCATGCGCATGATCGGCGGCGTGCGCATCGTGCTCGGGCACATGTCGACGTAGCCCCTCTAGCAGGGCTAGGGCATCACCAGGGGGAACCTGCCGCAGCCCATGGACAGGCCGCACCCAGTGCTGAGGATGAGAGAGTGACACGCGCGTCTCCTTCCACAAACTTGCCACGATACCCATAGGGCGCGCCAGCGTTCGTTGCGCAGGGCATAGCAAGGCATGGCGGCACATGCCGTGCCACGTATGTCTGGCTGGCTATCCTGCTGGGGCTTGGTTGGGGTGAGGTGTGCTGCAGCGCTCGCAAGTCGGGCGCTCTATGGGCGTTACGCAGAAGGTACGTCTAGAGGCCGCCAGTGGATGTAGCCTGCAAACGCTGGCCCAGGATGGCGACCAGCTCGCGGGCATCGGCCCCGAGGAAGATGCCGGGGATCGAGTCGCGCAGCGCCGGGGCGTCGTTAAACACCCGCCCGCCAAAGCCGATCAGCACGCCGGGGTGGCTGCGGCGCAGCGCGCTAGCCACATCGGCCACCTGGGCGGCGGTCTCGGGCATGGAGGCCGAGAGGCAGACGATAGTGGGGCGTAGCGTGGCCACGGTGGCCTCAAGATCGGCCATAGGCACCTGCGCGCCCAGGTAGATCACGCTCCAGCCGCGGCGCGCCAGAAACAGCGCCACGACTAGCGCGCCCAGGTCGTGCAGCTCGCTGGGGGCGCAGGCCACCACCGCGCGGCTCTGGCCCGCCTGCCGGTCGAACAGGCCGAGCAGCCCCGAGAGCTTGCGGCGGATGAACTGGCTGGCGAAATGCTCGGTGGCCACGTTGATCTCGTGGCGGTGCCAGCGCTCGCCCACATCCACCAGCGCGGGCTGCACCAGCGACACCAGCACATCCTCCAGCGGGTGCATGGCGAAGGCCTCGCTCAGCAGGCGCTCGGCCCCCGCCGAGTCGAATCGGGTGAGCAGATCGGCCAGCTGGGTGGCCATGTGCGCCATGGGCTGCGGCGCATCGACGAGGGCTGGGGCGCTCGCGCCGCACTGGCAATCGAGGGCGGCGGCCAGCTGCTGGATGGCCTGGCTGATGTTCATGCCGCCTGCCGTGCGATCGCGCAGCCAGCGGATGACCGCCATGTCGCGCTCGGAGTACAGCCGGTGACCGCCTGCCGTACGCTGCGGGCAGGGGATGCCATAGCGCCGCTCCCACGCGCGGAAGGTGTCGGCTGGTACCACTGTCTCGCGCACCACCGCCTTGGTGTTGAAGGCGGGTGTGGCGGCATAGTGGCTAAACGAGGGGACGCTGCTCAGGGCGCTGTCCCCGTCGCGGCCCGCTGGGTGTGTAGGCTCCATCTGCTTCTTTTCCCTTGCCCTATGGCGTCTGCACGGGTAGTGTAGCATAGCAGGTCGGGCTATGTCAATGTTTTGCACAGAAACCGCACAATTTACGCAAAGAAATAGCCGCCGCATGGGCTGCCCATGCGGCGGCGTGGTAGGGGTGCTAGGCGATGCGGGTGGCCACAATCGAGCGAATGGGCGGCAGATCGCGCTTGAGGATCTGCCAGGTACGCCCGCGATCTGTCGAGACGGCCAGCTCGCCAGCCGCGCTGCCCACGTAGGCCGTATCCATGTGGTAGCGCGCCACGGTCAGCGCGGTCGCCTCGTCGGTCAGCGGCGGCTCGACGACCTGCCACGCCACGCCGCCATCCTCGCTGCGAGCCAGCGCCGCGCCGCGCGCCTCGATCGCCACCGGCGCGTTGCCCGGCAGCGTGACGGCCAGCGGGCGGGGCGCATCGGCGCGGTCAAGCGCTGCCCAGGTGCGGCCAGCATCCTCGCTGCGCTGCCAGCCGCCCTCGCCGAACGCCTCGACCAGCTCGGGCGACTCGCGCGGCCCCTGCAGCGCGCTCACGCCGCTGGTGAAGATCTGCAGCCAGCTCTGGCCACCGTCGGAGCTGCGCCACAGGCCGCCCGGCCCACCCACCAGCACCACCTGGGGGTTCTCGATCAGCGGCCACACCGCCAGAGCATGCATGCCCTGCAGCTCGTGGCCGATCTTCAGCCAGCGCCCGCTGGCGCCCGGGTCGCTGAAGATCAGCACGCCGTCATCAGTCCCAACAAATAGCAGACCTGCCTTGGCCATCTCTCTCCCTCTCCTTCGCCTAGCGCGCCAGGCTACTCGGCAATATCTTTCGCAATGGTCGAGCGCGCCCCGGCGGCGGCATCCTCGAAGCGGGCCAGCCCAAACAGCATCGATGAGAGTCGGTTGACGTAGACCAGGCCGCTGGTGCTGGGCAGCTCGGCCTCGTGCAGCAGCCGGGCCAGCACGCGCTCGGCCCGCCGCACCACCGTACGGGCCACATCCAGCGCCGCCCCCGCCACGCTATCGCCCGAGGCCACAAACTCCTTGGGGATGCTCACCTTGGGGTCAAGGTCGGCGATAATCTGCTCCAGCGCGGCCACGTGCTCGTCGGTCAGGCGGGGCACCCCGGCGCTGCGCCCGGCGATGGTGGCGATATCGGCCATCAGCAGGTAGAGGTCGCGCTGGGCGTGGATCACCGCGTGGCGGGTCTCCTCGCGCTGGGCGTGGGCGCGGGCCAGACCCAGGGCGGCGCTGGCCTCATCCAGCGTGCCCAGCGCCTCGGGGCGCAGGTCGTACTTGGGGATGCGCGGCCCACCCAGCAGATCGGTGTAGCCGTCGTCGCCGCGTCGGGTGTAGAACATAGGGCATCGCTCCTTTTGCTTGCAGAAACAGCGCGACCGCAGGGAGTGCCCGCACGTGCGCCGCAGCGCAGAGGTCGGCACCCCCTGCGGTCATCGCGCAGGGTGCAAAGCTTGTGGTATCTATCGGGGCGTGCCGCCGTGCTGCATCAAGATGATACGAGCAGAAGGGCGCGGCGGATCTCCGCTAGTGTGAGGGGCCGCCGACCGATGCGGCGATCGTGCCATCGCTCTCGATATCGGGTAGGTGCAGCTGGCCAGTCTGGATGAGCTGCACAAAGCGCTCGATCATCCCCGGCTCCCACTGAGTGCCAGCGCCGCTGCGCAGCCTGCGGATGGCCTCCTCCTGGGGCAGCGCGGCGCGGTAGGGGCGATCGGTGGTCATGGCATCGTACGAGTCGGCGATCGCCACGATCCGCGCGCCGATCGGGATGTCATCGCCCGCCAGTCCGTCGGGGTAGCCGCCGCCGTCCCAGCGCTCGTGGTGGTGGCGCACGATCGGCGCGACCTCCTGGGCGAAGCGCATCTGCGAGACGATCCGCGCGCCGATCGCGGGGTGCTTCTCCATCTGCTCGCGCTCGTCGGCGGTCAGCACATCCGGCTTGGTGAGGATGGCCTCGCTCACGCCGATCTTGCCGATGTCGTGCAGGATGCCGCCGTAGCGCACGGCGCGCACGGTGTCGTCATCCAGATCGAGCGCCATGGCCAGCTGCTCGCTGTAGTGCTTCAGGCGCTGCAGGTGGCCCTCGGTGTAGGCATCTTTTTCCTCGATCGCCATGGCCAACATGAAGATCACGCTCTCGGTGTGCTCAAGCTGGTCGGTCAGCCGCTTGATGCGCAGCTGCGACTTGATCCTGGCGCGCAGCATGCTCTGCTCGAAGGGCTTGGAGAGGAAGTCGTCGGCCCCGACCTCCATCCCGCGCTTGCGGTGCTCGAAGTCATCCTGGCCGGTCAGCATGGTGATGGGGATGAGCGCGGTATGCTCATCGTTCTTGAGCTTCTGGCATACCGTGAAGCCATCGATCAGCGGCATCATCACATCAAGCAGAATCAAATCCGGCTTCTGGCGATCCACAATATCGAGCGCCTCGGCACCGTTCCGGGCCGTTATGACGTTGTAGCCATCCCGCGTCAGCAGGCGGGAGAGGACATCGATAATTGCTGGCTCGTCATCGACAACGAGAATGCGCGCAGGCATAGCTGCCCCTCCTCACGGTGTGGATGTTTGGCAGAAAATCAGGCCCACTGGCGAAAGCGTTTCGATAGGCGCAGGCCCAAGGGAAATGTGTCAACAGAGTCAAAACCTGCCACTAGTATACCATGATTACTCGTGCTATGAGTGCAAATCGCAGCTATGCCGCTAGGTTTTCGGCGCTGCCGCTGGATGCATCTATCTGTAATAGTGGGGGGGAGGAACACGTGCCGAGCACAAAGCGATCCATGTCGTGCACCAGGCGGGCAAGATCGAGCATGGCGTAGGAGGGGGAGAGCGCCACCAGCTTGGGTCGGGCCTTGTACCAGTTGCGCTTCAGCCCGCGCCCGTTGCCGCGCTGCCAGTGCACCAGGGCGGCGGCGGCCTGGATCAGGCCCTGGTAGAAGGTGGCCTGCGGCTCGGGCGCGCCGAGCCAGCACTGCTCCCATGCCTCGTGGGCATGCCAGTAGCGCTGCTGGTTGAAGAGGGCGATACCCTGGTGGTGGGCATCGCCGATAGGCGCGGGCTGGCCGCTAGTCATAGCGCGGCAGGTCGGGGGCGATCTGCTCGGCCCAGGTGTCGATGCCGCCCAGCATGTTGGCCACATTGGTGTGGCCCTTGTTGGCCAGGTAGCTGGCCACCTGGGCGCTGCGCCCGCCGTGGTGGCAGAAGAACACCACCTCGGTGTCGTGCGGGATGCTCTCGATCCACTCGGGGTTGCGGCTCAGCGGCAGCAGCTCGGCACCCTCGATATGCACGATCTCGTGCTCGCGCGGCTCGCGCACGTCGATCAGGCGGAACGACTCGCCCGCATCCAGCTTGGACTTGATCTCCTGGACGGTGTAGTTGCGGTAGGGCATCTTCTCTCTCTTCTCTTCGTGGCGCTAGAACGCAGCAGGACACCAAGCTCGAAAGATCTTGGTGTCCTGCGAAAATGGCGGTGTGGGGGAAGACTAGCCGTGGTTGCAGTGGCCGCAGCCGCCGCCCGCGTAGCCCTCGTCGTAGCTCTCATCCGCGCCCTCGGCCCCGTCCTTCGCGCGGAACGAGTGGCCGCAGCCGCACGACGAGGCGGCGTTGGGGTTGTCGATCTTGAACGCGCCGGCCAGCATGTTGTCCTGCTGGAACGAGATGTTCGCGCCGTGCAGGTACTGCGCGCTCACCGGGTCGACCAGCACGCGCAGGCTGTGGGCGGTCCACTCGGTGTCGCCCTCGCGCACCTCGTCGTCGAAGGTCATGCCGTACTGAAGGCCCGAGCAGCCGCCGCCCGAGATGAACACGCGCAGAGCGTAGCCATCCAGCTCACGCTCGCCCATCATCTCCAGCAGGCGCTTGGCCGCCGTCTCCTCGATCTGCATCATCGGGACAAACGTCTCGCCCGACCGTGCCGTAATATCAAGCTCAGAAATCGCCATTTGTGCCTCCTGAGCGCAAAAGCGCTACTGTTTCGTAAGTGGTAGTATACCAGAGGTTTCCAGAATTTGCTACTCTCTTCGTGCCCCAATTCTCGCCCTGATCAGCCGCCCAGCGACGACATCCCACGCAGTGTCGGAAGCACGCCATCGGGCAGGCCGTGACCCCAGGGCTTGGTGGCCACGGCGTGGCGCACCAGCTGCTCGATCTGGGCCTGGCTGGCCCCGCTGCGGATGGCCGCACGCAGGTCGACCTCGTTGTCACGCAGCAGGCAGAGGTGCAGCTTGCCATCGGCGGTCAGGCGCATGCGGTTGCACCCGGCGCAGAAGGGCTGCGTGACCGCGCTGATGAAGCCCAGCCGCCCCGGCGCGCCCGGGATGCGGTAGCGCCGCGCCGAGTCGCTGGCGGCCAGGCCCAGGTGCTCCAGCGGGCCAAACGCCGCGTCGATCTGGCCGATGATCTCGTCGGTGGGCACCACGCCGTCGCTGGCCACATCGGCCACGCCGGTGAGCGGCATCACCTCGATAAAGCGCATCTCCCAAGGGTAGGTGCGGGTCAGCGCGGCCAGTTGCACCACCTCGTCGTCGTTCAGGCCGCGCACCACCACGGTGTTCAGCTTGATCGGGAACAGGCCCGCCGCCACCGCCTCGTGGATGCCCGCCCAGACCTTCTCCAGGCTGCCGCCACGGGTGATCTGGCGGAACTTCTGGGCATCCAGCGAGTCGATGCTAATATTCACCCGATCCAGCCCGGCCTGCTTGAGCGCGCGGGCCTGCTGCTGCAGCCGCAGGGCGTTGGTGGTCATAGCGATGTGCTCGATGCCCGCCTGCCGGATCGCGGACACCAGATCCACCAGGTCGGGGCGCAGGCTCGGCTCGCCGCCCGTCAGGCGCACCTTACGGAAGCCAGCAGCCACCGCCGCGCGCACCACCACCAGCAGCTCGTCGCTGGTCAGCAGCTCGGGGCGCGGCGTGAAGCGCATGCCGTGCTCGGGCATGCAGTAGACGCAGCGCATATTGCAGCGGTCGGTGAGCGAGATGCGCAGGTAGTCGATCCGCCGCCCGTAGCCGTCGTGGGCGGGCGCATCGGTGGGGTAGAGCGGGATAGGCTGGTGTTGATTGGGCATGGCTCCTCGGCGTCTTTCAACGCCCGCCGCTTGGGAAACGTTCCTATGCCTGGGTTATAAAAGGCTCACCAGCGCCGCCCTGGGGTGGTGCTGGCGAGCCTGCGACCATTGGAGCAATGCTCGCAGGCGATGCGGCAGGTTCTACACGTATTCCATCACGCTGACGCGGGCCGCCAGCTGGCGGGCGGCCGTGCGGAAGACCTCGGCGTAGGCATCGGGCTGCTCGCTGGTGACAGCGGGGCTACCCTCGTCGCCGCCGACGCGGATGCTCATGCCCAGCGGGATCTGGGCCAGCAGCGGCACCTCAAGGCGCTCGGCCAGGCGCTTGGCCGCGCCCTGCCCGAAGATGTCGTAGCGCTTGCCGGTGTCGGGCGCGACAAAGTAGGCCATATTCTCGATGATGCCGAGCAGCGGCACCTCGGACTTGCGGAACATCTCCATGGACTTGAGCACATCCAGGGCTGCCACATCCTGCGGCGTAGTCACGGTGATCACGCCAGTCAGGCCCACGTTCTGCAGCGACTGGGTGAGCGTCAGCGCGATGTCGCCGGTGCCGGGGGGCATGTCGATGATCAGGTAGTCCAGCTCGCCCCACTCGACCTGGTAGAGGAACTGGCGCAGCAGCTGCGAGACCATAGGGCCGCGCCAAATCACCGGCTGGCTGTCGTCGATCAGGAAGCCGACCGAGATCATCTTGATGCCGTGGGCCTCGACCGGCACGATCAGCTGCTGGCCATCGGCGCGGCTGGTGGCGGATGGGTGGTGGCCCACCGTGCCCATCATCAGCGGGACGGAGGGGCCGTACACATCGGCGTCGAGCAGGCCGACCGCCGCGCCCTCCTGGGCCAGGGCCACGGCCAGGTTGGTGGCCACGGTGGATTTGCCCACGCCGCCCTTGCCCGCCGAGACGGCGATCACATGGCTGACGCCGGGGATGGCGGCCTTGTCCAGCACGCCGCCGCGCGGGCGCACGGTGGCGTCGAAGGTGATGGTCACCTGCTCGGCGCTCAGCCCGGCGATCCGCTCAAGCGCGTCGAGGCACTCCTGCTGGATCTGGTCTTTCAGCGGGCAGGCGGGCGTGGTCAGATCGATGGTGAAGCTGACGCGCTCGCCATCGATCGCCAGATCTTTGATCATGCGGCGCGAGACCAGATCGCCGCCGAGCTCTGGCTCCTGCACGGTGCTGAGGGCCTTGAGGATGAGGTCTTCGCTGAGCTGCCCCGTCCCTCGCGAGAAGAGTCCCATAGTGTTTCGCTCCAGATTCTATGCCGCTAGCAGCGCGTTTTCCGCGCCGCTATGGCCTAGATATAGTATAGCACATTACGAAAGTATTCACTGTCGAAACCCAGGCGTCGGCTCGCACAGCGGCACGCCGTCGCGCAGGTGGCTGGCCACGATCTGCCGCACCATGGCGGGCGTGACGCCCAGGTAGTGGTATGGCCCCGGCCAGATCTTGATGTTGGGGCCGCGCTCGCACTGGCCCTGGCAGCCCCCCACCACCACCTCGACCTGATCGCCCAGGCCCAGCGCCCACAGCTCCTGGGCGAGCGCCTGCTGGATGCCCGCGCTGCCATTGGCGCGGCAGTGGACATTGGCGCAGACGTAGACGCGGTAGATCTTTGTGTCCATAATCCAAATATTGTAGCAGACGCAGGCCAAAAGCAAAAAGACAAAAGTCCCACAGCGGCCCGCCGATTATTTGACAGTGCGGGGGTTGTATGTTTCCATGCTGCCGAAAGTTGGCTTTTACTTTGCAAGGGAGAGCAGGCAAATGAGCGGCCGTTTCGACGAGCTTCGCATCTTTAGCGGCAACGGCAACCCCGAGTTAGCGCAGGCGATCAGCTCGCGGCTCAACATTCCGATGGGCGATTGCACCGTAGCCTCGTTCGTAAATGAAAATATTTTTGTTCGCCTGAATGAGAGCGTCCGCGAAAAAGATGTCTTCGTGGTGCAGTCGCTAACTTCACCTTTGAGCGACCGGATCATGGAGCTGCTGATCATGCTCGACGCCGTGCGCCGCGCCGCAGCGGGCCG
This sequence comes from Chloroflexia bacterium SDU3-3, assembly GCA_009268125.1. Lineage (NCBI taxonomy): Bacteria > Bacillati > Chloroflexota > Chloroflexia > Chloroflexia bacterium SDU3-3. The sequence continues at coordinate 123,204 of WBOU01000004.1, forward strand.
CGTGACAGCGGTCATCCCCTACTATCCCTATGGCCGCACCGACAAGCGCGATCAGCCGCGCGTGCCGATCACCGCGCGCCTGCTGGCCGACATGATGCAGACCGCCGGGGCGCAGCAGGTGATCACCATGGACCTGCACGCCGGGCAGATCCAGGGCTTCTTCAACATCCCCGTGGATGAGCTGAGCGCGATGAGCCTGCTGGCCCGCCACTTCCAGGAGCGCAACTGGGATGATGCGGTGGTGGTCTCGCCCGACCTGGGCTTCGCCAAGCGCGCCCGCAACTTCGCCGAGCTGCTGGGTGTGCCGCTGGCGATCGTGGAGAAGCGCCGCATCCAGCAGCTGCACAACACCGAGGGCCAGCTGACCCGCGTGGAGGCGCTGAACCTGATCGGCGACGTAGAGGGCAAGCGCTGCATCCTGGTGGACGACGAGATCATGACCGGCGGCTCAATGGTGGAGGCCGCCGACCTGCTGATGGCGCGCGGCGCACGCGAGGTGCACGCCTGCGCGGTGCACGGCGTGCTGGCGGGCAACGCGATGGAGCGCCTGAGCAGCAGCGTGATCTGCGAGGTGGTGGTGACCGATACGCTGCCGGTGCCGCCTGGCCCGCGCTGGGAGGGCCTGACGGTGGTCTCGATCGCGCCGCTGCTGGCCGAGGTGATCCAGCGCATCCACAGCGGTATCTCGGTGGACACGATCTTCCGCCGCCACAACCCCTCGCTGAGCTAGGCCGCTCGATCCCCCTCGACACTACCGGCCCGCCGCACCGCTGTTGCGCGGCGGGCCGGTAGTGTTCTGGGTGCGCCATACCGCTGGGATGCGCAGATCGTGGTTGGCGTGTCTTTCTTTATATCCCCTGGGAGCCTTGGATTCGTGGTGGCGAAACATCTTGCTCGGGCTGCGGTATTGTTAAAAAAACGTTGCGCAAACTACCGTCGATGGTATACAATACCCAGCGCCGCCATTCTAGCCTAGCAGCCGAGCACCTATGACTGAACGCGAACTTCCACGGCTCTCCTCCGCCGATCTGCACGCCCGCTACGGCGACGACGAACCTGCGCTGCGCCGCTACCGCATGCTCACCGCGCTGCTGCGCGAGGGCCGCTCGGCCAGCGAGGTGGCCCAGACCTTCGGCGTGAGCCGCGAGACGCTGCGGCGCGTGCGGCTGGCCTTCGACCGGCGCGGCGTGGATGGCCTGCGCAGCCAGCCGCGCCGCAGCGGCCACCTGATGCGCGGCACCCCGCTGGCCCGCGCGCTCCGCCAGGAGCTGGCCGCCGACCCGGGCGCTTCCGACGCCGCGCTGCTGCACCGCGTGCAGGCCCACATGGCCGAGCTGGGCATCGCCGCGCCGCGCAGCAGCTTCTACCGCCTGCTGGGCCGCCTGCGCGCCGAGACCGTAGCCCGCCAGCGCAGCGCCCCCGACACCGCCCTGCGCGAGGCGCTCTCGGCGCTGGCCGAGGACCCGCCGCTGGCCCTGGGGCGCGGCGACCTAGCCGCGCTGCTGCTGCCCGATGTGCGCGACCCGCTGATGCGCGGGCGCTGGCTGCAGCGCGTGCTGCGCACCGCGATCGAGCGGCTGCGCCCCGCCGAGGCCGGCCCGGCGCTGGATGATATGCGCTGGCGGCACTACCTGATCATCGCGGGCGAGTACGAGGCAGGCAACAGCCGCGCCGAGCTGCAGAACGCCCTGGCGCTGAGCGCCAGCACCTACAGCCGCGCCAAGCGCGAGGCCATGGGCCGCCTGGCCGCCCTGCTGCACGAGGCCGCCGCCGAGCTGCCCTCGCCCGCACCGCCCGCCACCATGACCGCGCCGCCAGACCCACCCGAGACCTGCACCCACGAGCCGGAGCTGGAGCGCTACATGGCCCGGCTGCGCCGCGATGGCCTGGTGGTGATCTGGGGCCACCGTGGCACGGGCAAAACCGCGCTGGCCGCCACCATGGCCGCCCGCCTGATCGACCGTGGGCAGACGGTGGTGTGGCACACTGTGCGCCCCGCCGAGGGCGAGTCCAGCACCGGCCAGCAGCTGCTGCTCTCCTTGGCCGCCGCGCTCGACGCCGATGGCAAACACACGCTCTGGACCCAGCTGAACAGCGGCGAGCCGGCCCAGTTCTCGCGCGCGGTCGACATGCTTAGCCAGAGCCTGAGCGGGCGGCACTGGACGCTGGTGATCGACAGCGCCGACATGCTGCGCGGCGCGCACGCCAACCAGCTGATCACGGTGCTGCGCAACGCCCGCTTCCGCCGCGACCTGCGCCTAGTGCTGGTCTCGCGCGAGATCCCCGACTGGGTGGACTCGGCGCGCTGGCCACCGCTGGCCGCGCCCGAGGATGCCACCACCCGCCGCGCTATGATCGCGCTGCTCGACGAGCAGGATGGTGTGGAGGCCCGCCCGAACGACCAGCGCCTGGCGCTCATCCGCGACCGCGTGGGCGAGCTGCTGGCCCTGACCGATCTCGACATCCTCGGCACGCTGCCGCTCAACCAGCGCGCCGCCATCCACTCGGCGCTCCAGCCGCTTGAGCCGATCATCCGGCAGCTGCAGCCCTAGCCAGGCTGCCGGATCGGGCCGATACGTTCATCCACCCTCTTTCTCTTCGTGTCTGGGTGGCGAATCGCTCCCCTGCTCCCTTGATGCCTTGGTGGTGAATGTTCTTGTTCCTCTTCGCGCCTTCGCGTCTCCGTGGTGAAGCGGTTCTCCTCCGCCCCAGATATGCTATAGTAGCCGCCATGAGGGATCTTCCACACCGCGTTTCCGCATATGCGCCGCCTGCTGCCGCCGGGCTGCTGGCCCTGGCCTGCGCGGCGGCGCTCTGGCTCACCCGCGAGCAGCCGCTGACAGCAGGCCCGCTGCGGCTCGACTCGCTCTCGCTGTTCTTTGGGCTGGTGCTGCTGGCTAGCGCCGCCGTGCGCGGCAGCGCCGGGCTGCCACACCCCGCCCGTGCCCTGGCGCTGGCCTTGGGCGCGGCGCTGGCGCTGGCCGCTCGTAGCCCGCTGCTGGTGGGGCTGGGGCTGCTGCTGGCCGCGCTGGTCGCCACGCCCTGGCCCGCCCTGCCCAAGGCCCATGGCTGGCGCGGCGCGGCGGGCGCGGCGGCGCAGGTGGTGGGGCAGCTGCCGCTGGTGCTGGCTGCCACCTGTGCGGGCCTAGCCCAGCTGCTGCTGGCGGCGGGCGGAGTGGCCGCCTACGACGACCGGCTGGCGGGCGCGGCGCTGAGCAACCAGGTATTCTGGTTCACGCTGCTGGGGGCGGCGGCGCCGCTGCTGGCGCTGGGGCGCTGTCCGGCGGGGCTGGCCATGCTGTGGCTCTACCCGCTGGCGCGGCTATACATGCTGGGGCCGTGGAACAGCGGCTGGTCGCTAGCCGCCGCGCTGTTCGGCGGAGCGCTGGGGCTGTGGCGGGCCTGGCAGCTGCTGCGCACGCCTGCCCAGGGCAGGCGCTGGGTCGTGCTGGGCGGGCTGGCGCTGGCCTGCATGGGGCTGGCCAGCAGCGCGGGCGTGGCGGCGGGCTGCTTCTTGGCCCTGGTGGCCGCGCTCGATAGCGCCGCCGAGGGCGATTCGCGCAGCGGCACCCCCGCCGCGCTGGCCATGCTGGCCCCACTGGCGGCGGTCTGGATGGCGGTGGGCGCGGCGGCGGCGGCGGGGGTGGGCGCGCTGGCCAGCGCCACGTGGGCGGCGGCGCTGCTGCTGGCGCTGGCATGGGCGCTGCGGCCAGCCAGCCGCCGCGCTAGCCCGCGCGCCGCCGCTGTGAGCGTGGCCGCCGTGGTGGCCCTGCCGCTGCTGCTGGCGCTGATCGAGCCGGTGGTGCAGCTGCTCCAGGGCGGGCTGTCACCCTACGGCGATGTGACGATCTGGCCCTGGGTGGGCGCGGCCTTTGTCAGCGCCAGCCAAGCCCGGGTGGCCGCGCTGCCCTCGGTGATGGTGGGGCTGCTGATGCTGGTGCTGCTGGCCGCCATGGCGGTGCTCGACAGCCTGCGCGGCGAGGCCGAGGCCCAGCCCAGCGCCGCCGCGCCCGAGGATCTGACCTGGCTGTGGGATGCGCTGCGCGACGAGGTGCCCTGGCTGGGCAGTGGCAAAAAGTGACGGTCGGCGAGCTGCTGGCCAGCGTCGGGCGCTCGTGGGTGCGGCTGCTGCTCTACCCCGGCGGCACGAGCGCGCTGCTGCTGGCGCTGGCCGCGCTTTCCCGCAGCCGCCCCTGGCGCGCCGCGCTGCTGGCCCGCCACCCCTGGCTGGCGCTGGCCGCGCCCTGGCTGGCCATCGCCATGCTGCCCCTGCCCGGCGCTGCCGACCTGGGCTACTGGCCCGACTGCGTGGTGACGCTGGCGCTGCTCGACCTGCCCTGGCTGGCCACGCTGGCCCGCGATCTGGGCGCAGATCGCCAGCGGGCCGCGCGCTCGCTGGCCAGCCTACTGAACGGCTATCCGCCGCTGCTGCTGGGCCTGCTGCTCTGCGGCGGGGGAACTTTCGACATGCGACAGCTGTTTGCCGCGCCCACCACGCAGCCTGCGGGGCTGCTGCACTGGATGGGGGCCGCCGCCATCACATGCGCGCTGCCGCCGCTGCTGGGGCTTGGCCCCTTCGCCCAGCCGCCGCGCGAGGATGGCTATGCACTGCCGCTGGCGCTGCGCGGCGTTGGCTACTACTGCGTGGCCGCGCTGCCCTGGCTGATGCCGCTGGATGGGCAGATCTGGCAGGCGCTGCCGCCGCTGGCGCTAGGCCTAGGGCTGTGGGGCTTCCACGCGGCCAGCCGCCGCGCCGGGCCACGCCCATGGGCCTGGGGCTACCTTGCGCTGGATGTGGCGCTGGCGTGTGGGCTGGCGGCGGGCGCGGGCTTCGCGCTGGCGCAGCGCTTCCAGTAGCAGCGCACCACCAAGGCTTCAAGGGAACGAATAACCACGAAGACGCGAAGGCACGAGGGATATTGGTTTTACCACCGAGCGTAGATAGAACATATAGTCCAGCCCTTCATCAACCCCAAGCAGCCCTCCATCAACCCCAAGCGATCATAGTGCAAGCCACGCTACAAACGAGCGCTGCACCCATATCGCCTGCGCGCCATAATCGCTGCTCCATCCTACCCACCTGGCCCATGCGGCGAAGGTGCTACTCGTGCAAACTGGCCATATGCGCGAACAATAGCCGCCATGGGTCAGCACGGGAACGCTCAAAATTGGGGATTCCAAGGGGGCATCGCCCTCACATGGTGTCACGTTGTACCACGTTTCAAGGCTTTTTTTGGGCACCCATGCCCGATCGCTTGCCGATGCACTGCATTGCGATCATCGTACCCGACCCGATGATCGCAATGATCCACCACGGGTGTCGGGGCGGACCTGGTGTCCGCCCCAGCGCGATGCGCCGCGTTCATCGCCACGCGACCCGATGCTCACGGTGCGCTCCGATGCGCGCCGTAAGCATGCATCGCCCGCATCGCAGGGGCATGCGATGCGGGCGATGCAATGCGGCGTGGGCGGACACCAGGTCCGCCCCTACAACAATGATTCCGTCGTGCACACGCCTAACCATTACTCGTAATAACCACCGATCATCCTCGGCACGCAGTCTTGCCCCGCATGCCGCATCCCAATGCCCCGCTCATGAAAGTGACACCTGTTGAGGGGCATCACCCCATGGCGGGGTTGCTCGGGGCCTGCCCCTAGCCGCCGCCCGCGCAGGGCATCCACCCACCAGTCAAGAGGAGCCATCATAATCGAGGCCGAAGCCGGTCGGCCCGACCTGCAACCCCAAGCAGCCTCAGTGCAACACTCTAGCTCAGCGGGATCACATCGAGCGGGGCCTCGGCATCGCCGTGATAGCGGGAGAGCATCGCGGGCCGATACATGCCCCGGTCGGTCACAATCGCGCCGATCTGGGCGGGGGAGATCGGGTCGCCGCTGGCGGAGGCGAAGGCGGCGGCATCCGGCCCGCTAGGGGCCAGCAGGTAGCAGGGGATAGCCAGCGAGCGCGCCTGGGCGATAGCCGCGCCCGCGCCTGCCGGGCACACCGCTGCGCCATCCTCGGCCACGGCGATGGCAGGGAAGATCGCCAGAGTTGCGCCCGCCGCCGCCAGCGCGGCGATGTCGGGCAGGGGCTGGGCGGGCTGGCCTGCCTGCGATGCCAGGGCCAGCAGCCCCGCCGCGCCAGCCTGCTCGCCTGCGACCAGCAGCAGCGGCCAGGGCTGGGCGGCAGGCAGCGCCGCCAGCAGGGCCAGCAGCGGCATGCCGCCCAGCCCCCAGCACAGCACGCGGTCGTCGGGCAGCACCAGGCTGGCCGCGTGGCCGCCGCAGCGCCGCGCCGCCCGATCCGCGCGGCGGGCCAGCGCGTCGGCCCAGTCCAGCGCCACGGCGGCGGCATCCTGGCCCGCCAGCAGCGCCGCATCCAGCTTCTCCCGCAGCGCATCCAGCGCCCCAGCCAGCGGCAGCAGCTCGCCCAGCGCCTGGGCCGCTTGGATGAGCTGGCCGCGCCGCGCATCGGTGGGGCGGCCAGCCCAGGCGTGGGCGGCCTGCGCCAGCGCGTAGCCTGCGCCGATCTGACCCGCCAGCGCATCGGCGCGGGCAAGGGCACGCAGCCCGCCGAGCTCGCCCAGATCGAGCGGACGGAGCGCAGGTGCGCTGGCCAGATCCAGCGCAAACAGCTGGTTCAGATCCGCGTCGTAGCGCAGGATGTCGGCGTATCGTGCGATAGCAAGACGGGCCATAGTTGCTCCTCTCGGCTGGCCTAGGGCTGCCGCAGCAGCTCGTAGGACAGCTCGTGTACGGCGGCGCGAAACGCGCCCCAGTCGCGCCAGCTGCCCTTGACATCGTCGCTGTACTGATCGGGCGTGGCACGCAGGTGGGCGGCCATGGCGGGAAGCTCATCGATCGCAATCTCGCGGTAGGCCGCCACCCGCTCGTCGGGGTCGTTGTTGGTAAACGTGCCGCCCAGCTCGGTGACCAGAAAGGCATAGGTGGCAAAATCGGGCATCTCATCGGGGCGCACATCGCCCAGGTAGTACTCCAGCACGGCCAAGAAGCGTGCCACCTCGGTCTCCAGCCCGGTCTCCTCCCAAATCTCACGCTCCAGAGCCTGCTCGATCGGCTCGCCGTGGCGCACCCCGCCGGTGAGCAGGCGGAACGCGCCCTCGGGGTAGTAGTCCTTGATCGAGGTGAGCAGGCGGCCATCGGTGCGCTGCACGATCATGCACACTTCGCTGGTGCGGTCGTCGTCGCAGATCGGCGAGAAGGTGGCGGGGGCCAGCTGGATGTAGAAGCGGGCAGGCTCGCCATACTGGCTGGCGAGCGCGGCGATCTCGGTCTCGACATGAGCGGGGAGCACGGCGGCCTCACTTTGCTAGTGCGCCCTGGGCCTGCCAGAGCGTGAAGCTGGGCGTGGCGGCCAGCTTCTCGACCTGGGCGAACTGGGCGCGAAGAACGGATTCGTAGCGAAGAAAGCTGTTGGCCACCAGCAGGAAGCGCCCGCCGGGGGCCAGCAGCTCGCTGGCATAGGCGATAAAGCCGTGGGCCACATCGTAGCGCACATCCTTGCCCTGGTGGAAGGGCGGGTTGGTGGCGATCAGGTCGTAGGGGCCGCGCAGCGTGGGGGCGCGCACATCGGCGGCCTGCGCGCGGGCCTGGGCCAGCCCCAGCGCCGCCGCGTTGCGCTGGGCGGCGGCCACGGCGTACAGGCTCTCATCCAGCATGTCCACCTGGGCCGCGCCGCCCAGCCCCAGCGCCACCCCGATGATCCCGCAGCCGCAGCCCAGGTCGAGCGCGCGCAGGCCGCGCGGATCGCCCACGTGGGCCAGCAGCAGCTGGGTGGCCGGGTCGGCGTGATCGTAGGAGAACACGCCCGGCAGGCTGGCCAGGGCCACCGCGCCGCCCATGGCGGGCAGCGCAGCCGGAAAGCTGGCCCAGCTGGCCAGGGCCACGCCCGGCTCGGCGGCCCAGCCCGGCGGCGCGGGCGGGGTGGCGGGGCGCACGGCGCGGGCCACCCGCGCGCGGCGCCGGGCCAGCAGCGGCGCGGCCCCGCCGAATAGGGCCGCCGCGTCATCGATCTGCGATCGGATGCCCAGGTCGTTGGGGCCGCCCAGGTAGAGCGCGCCGCCCACGCGCAGCGCCGCCAGCGCCTCGACCAGCCAGCGGCGGGCCAGGGCGCGGCTCTGCGGCGCGGCCAGCACGGCCAAGTCGAACTGGCCGTAGGATTCGGGCGGCAGCGCCACGCCAGCAGCGGCGGCGCGGGGGCCAGCGGCGGCCAGCGCCTGGGCCAGGCGCGCGCTGCTGGTGTCGGCCAGCAGCAGCTGGCCGGGCCAGCGGGCGGCCAGCCCGCCAGCCAGCGCCAGGCCGCCGCCGTAGACCAGGGCGCGCTGGCCCGGCGGCGCGCCCAGCGCCTCTAGCAGCAGCTCGGGGGTCGGGTCGCGATCGCTCATGCCAGGCGCTCCTGGGCGGGGGCCGCCTTGGGCAGGCGCACCACAAAGGTGCTGCCCTTGCCCTCCTCGCTCGTCACCGTGATGGTTCCGTGATGTAGGCTCACTATCTCTTTCACCACATACAGCCCCAGGCCCATGCCGCTCACCCGCCGACCATCGATATTGCTGGCGCGGTAGAAGCGCTGGAACAGCTGGGGCAGATCTTCCTTGGGTATGCCGATACCCTGATCCGCGACCGAGACTAGCACATGGCTGCCGTGGTCCTCAACCGTGATCGTGACCGGGTCCGGGTCGCTGCTGTATTTTAGCGCATTCTCAAGCAAGTTCTGAAACACCTGCTCAAGCCGCACTTCATCGCCCTCGATCAGCATATCCTGATCGCAGCCAGCGAACGCGATGCGGCTGCGCCCCGGCAGCACCTGCGCCTCGTGGATCACGCGATCGACCAGCTTGCAGATCCGCACCACCGAGTATTCGATCATCAGCTGCTGGCTCTGCAGCCGTGAGAGATCGAGCATGGATGAGACCATCTTGTACAGATGCTCGATCCGCATCAGCATCACGCGCACGGCGTAGCGGTCGCGCTCTTGGAAGGCCGGGTTCTCCTCGACGCGGCGCTGGAGCATCTCGGCGTAGCCGAGCAGCGCGGTGAGCGGCGTGCGCAGCTCGTGCGAGGCGATCGACAGAAACTCGTCGCGCACCGTAATCGCCGTCTGGGCCTCGCGGAACAGCCGGGCATTGTCGATGCCCAGGCTGAGCCGCCGCGCCAGCTCCTCGGCCATATGCAGGTCGCTGGGGCCATAGCTGCGCTCGGTGGTGTCGATGGCCAGCAGCACACCGCCCAGGGGCTGGTGGCGGATATGCATCGGCGTGAAGATCAGCGATCGCGGCTCGATCTGCTGCGACAGCTCGCGGATGAAGGGGCTGAGCTCCGAGTGCTCGGTCACCATGTCGGTGACATAGGGCACAAGCTGCGCCCGCCACAGCGGCTCGCCCTGGCCTAGCGGCATCAGGCGCATCAGCTGCAGCGGCTGGATGAGCGCGGCCTTGTCGGGGTCGCTATGGGCGACGATCGTCTGCGCCGGTACGCCCTGATCATCCAGCAGCTGGATGACGCACATATCGGCCACGCTGGGCACCGCCAGCCGCGCTACGGTATCGAGCGCCAACTCGTAGTTGGTGGTGCGCGCCAGGGTATAGCTGGCCTCGGCCAGAAAATGCTCGTGGTCGGCGGCCACGCGCTGGTCGTCGATATCGGTGCACGAGCCAAACCAACCCGCCGCGCCGACATCCGCGTGGGGCGTAGGGATGATCCGGCTTAGGAACCAGCGGTAGACGCCATCGGCCCGCCGCAGCCGGTGCTCGGCCACCAGCGCCTCGCCGCTGCGGCGGGCCTGCTCCCAGGCCTGAAGCAGGCCGGGGCGGTCGGCGGGGTGGATGAGCCGCAGCCAGAGCGCCCTCGATGGCGCCTGTCCCTGCAGGCCGGTATAGTCGTAGAAGGGCTGGTTGAAGTAGAAGATCTCGCCGTCGGCATCCATCGAGAAGACCAGCGACGCGATCGTGTCGGCCAGGGCGCGGTAGCGCGCCTCGGACTGCCGCAGCGCCGCCTCGGCGGCGTAGCGCTCGGTGATGTCACGGAACACCAGCACCACACCCAGCAGCTGACGCTGCGCATCGTGGATGGGCGCGCCGCTATCGTCGATTGGCCGCTCGGTGCCATCCTTGGCGATCAGCAGGGTGTGGTTGGCTAGGCCGGCCACCATGCCGCTGCGCAGCACCTTGGACACCGGGCTCTCGGTGGGCTGGCGCGTGCTCTCGCTGATGATCGTGAACACCTTCTCCAGCGCCTGGCCATGGGCCTCAGCCTGCAGCCAGCCGGTCAGATGCTCGGCCACCGCGTTCATGAAGGTGACCTGGCCCTGTATATCCGTGGCGATCAGGCCATCGCCGATGCTGGAGATGGTGGCGTGCAGCACGCTGCGCTCGTGGGCTAGCTGGGCAGCCGCCTGCAGGCGCTCGCGCATAGAGCGCTCCATCAGCACCGCCAGGCTGCCCAGCAGCACAATCGACAGGGCCAGGGCCACCAGCAGGCTGACCTGGGCAAGCAGCGAGCGCTGGTGGATCGCCGCCACTTCAACCTGCAGGTAGGTGGCCTGCTCCTGCTGGATGGATGCGATCTCCTCACGGATCGCATCCATCAGCTGCTTGCCCCTGCCCGACTGCACCATGGCGATCGCCCCCTCATGGTCGCCCTGGTGGCTGAGCGCGATGGTCTGGGCCAGCTCATCGAGCTTCTGATCGATCAGGGCTTGCAAGGTAGCGATGTGGCCGGGCGATAGCGAGGGCGCGCGGCCCGCCGCATCCAGCAGCCCAACTTCCTGCTGGATGGACTGCACCGCGTGGCTATAGGGCGCCAAGTAGGCCTCGCTGCGGGAGAGCAAAAAGCCCCGCTGCCCGGTCTCGGCATCCTGCAGCAGCGAGAAAAGCTGCGCCACATCGAGATCAAAAGCATAGGCGGCCTGGATCTGATTCTGCGCCTGATCGATGCGGAACAGGCTATAGGATGCGATCCCAGCATTGATCATCAGCACCAGCGTAGTGATGCAGACAGCTACTAGGCTACGTCTACGAAGAAAGCGCATAGGCGGGCCTCACGAGCATGGGTTTCCCCCAGAGCGCATTCTGGCGAGCGCGCTAGGAAGGTTGGCGACCTCGGATAAGGTGCAGGGCAGGGATACTACGCCAGCCGCCGCAGGAACGCCGCGCCGAGCTGATCATCCCAGCGGGCGAGCGGGTCGTGCGGCCCGTGCGAGTCGGAGCCGCCGGTGACGAGCAGACCGTAGCGCTGGGCCAGCTGCCCGTAGATCTGCTGCTGCGTAGGCGTGTGTGTGGGGTAGTATACCTCTATTCCATCCAGGCCCGCGTCGGCCATGGCCGCGATGTCGTGCTCGGTAGCTGGGATGGCGTAGATGCCCTTGGATCGGCCAGGGTGGGCCAGCACCACCGTGCCGCCCAGCGGGTGGGCCACCGCGATGATCTCATCCACGCCCAGCGGGCGGTAGGCCCCCGCCAGCTCGGTGAGGATGTAGCGCATGCCGGCGGCCTCGTCGCTCTCGGCGGCATCGCGGCCTGGCAGGGCGTTCTCGCGGGCCAGCGCGGTGCCCACATCGGCCACATTGATCGGGCGGTCGATCGCATCCAGGCCGCCCAGCCGGAAGCCGTGGGCATCCAGATGCGCGCGCAGGGCCAGGGCGTCGGCGTGGTTGCGGGAGAACACCGCATCGCAGAGCGCCAGCAGCTCGGGAGCCTCGGGGGCCACCCCGTACACCAGCGTGTGCCACAGCTTGCCGCCGAAGCCGCTGTCGATCTCCACGCCCGCGATCACCCGCAGCCCCTGGGCCGCGCCCGCATCCAGCAGGGCGCGCACGCTGGCCACGGTATTGTGGTCGGCGGCGGCGATAGTGGTGAGGCCGGCGGCCTGCGCGGCAGCCACCAGCGCGGCGGGCTGCCATGTGGAGTGGTGGGGGGTGGCGTTGGTGTGGATGTGTAGGTCGAACATGGCTATGCTTGCCTCTTGCTAAATTTCACCTAACGAATCCTGACGATAAAAACTCGCCATACCGCACATCAAGGCCAAATCTGCTCGATCGCGGCGGCGGTGCTGCATGAGTGTACCATACTATAGTACTAGAACAAAAGAGGACCATGGAGAGGTTGCAACTAAGAACAATGGCCACTATAATCGTGTCGTATTCTTCTCGTGATCTCGCTCAAAAAAGAAGGGTTCGCGCCTAACCAGGCAAGGCCCCGGCTAGGTCGCTACTTGGTCACATGGGGTCAGAAAGTCCATCACGATGCACGAATTCCCTTTACCATCCCCCAACGAGTCAGCATCGGACGATCAATCAGCTTTGGATGATGTGCTGCTCCAGATCGAGCGAGCTATCACCGCGCTCGTGAGCGTCGCCGATCAGGTTGTGGCGGCAGCCGTACCACGGCAGGCTATTCCGCTGCTTTTCGAGCGAATAGATTTTAACGCCCGCCGTGCTGGGGAGGCAATGCGGGTTCTGCGCGAACTCAACCTTTCAAATAACACACCTGCCACCGAGCTTTCGCAGAGCCTCACGGTCGTCGTTCTCGTCGCCGATATGGTTGTTAGCGGGCACCTGCCGCCCACCTCGCTTGGCGACGAAGATCTGTTCCGCCGCAATGTGCTGCGCGCGCAGCACTGCCTGGCCCAGCTCCAAGAAGGCCAATCGTAGCCAGCACACAAAAGCCCCGCGATACCAGCCAGTGGTATCGCGGGGCTTTTTCTATGAGCACGGCCAGCGCTAGGCGTCGCCCGCTGGCCCCTGGGGCTTGGGCGGCGCGGGCTTGCCCCGCTCGGGCTTCTTCTCCTGCCCGTTGTAGCGGTTCATCGCCACCCCCATGCCCTCGCGCACGATCAGCTCCATCGCATCGGCAGCCGCGCCCAGGATGCCGGGCAGCTGCTCCTCCTGCTCGCGGGTGAAGCGGCTGAGCACATAGTTAGCCGTATCCCAGCCCTGGGGCGTGCGGTCGATGCCCAGGCGCAGCCTTGGGAACTGCTGGCTGCCCAGCAGCGACACGATCGAGCGCATGCCGTTGTGCGTGCCCGAGCTGCCGTTGGCGCGCAGGCGCATGGCCCCAAACGGCAGATCAAGGTCGTCGTAGACGATCAGCAGCTCGCTGGCTGGGTCGACCTTGTACCACTGGCGCAGCCCGGTGACGGCCTGCCCGCTCAGGTTCATAAACGTGAACGGCTTGGCCAGCGCCACCCGCTGCCCGGCGATCACGCCCTCGGCCACGCGGGCCTTCGAGCGCTTCTCCGAAAAGCTCAGGCGATAGCGGTCGGCCAGCGCATCCACCGCGCGAAAGCCGATGTTATGTCGGGTCTTAACGTACTCTTCGCCTGGGTTGCCCAGGCCCACAATCAGCCACACACCATCCCCCATGGGGCAGCCGCGCCTAGGCGCGCGCCGCCAGCTTATGCTCTTCCGGCCTAGCGCGCCGCCTTGAGAATGTCGAGCAGGCGTGTGACCTCGTTGGTATCGGTCGGCTCGCTGCCGCACAGGCACTGGCGCGCGTAGGTCTCGGCCACCAGCGTGTTCAGGCTGGCCACCGAGGCCTTGATCGCCGACAGCTGGATGACCACATCGCGGCAGTGGCGGTCGTTCTCGACCATGGTCTGCACGCCGCGTATCTGCCCCTCGATCAGGCGGAGCCGCCGCTGAACCTCGGCCTTCACCTGCGGGTTGATCGTATCGCTCGCGGAAGGGGTTTCCATAGGCGCTACTCCTTATGCCGCCGCAGAGGGCGCTCGATCCCCCACACACAAAGCCCGAGTGCCAGCGCCAGGGGAACCCTGGGCTGGCGCTCGGGCCTGCGCGACACGGGGCCAGATCTACTTGCTGATGGTCGTCTCAAAGGCCTCTTGCAGCTTGCTCTTGGGGAGCGCGCCCTGGATGCGGTTGACCTCTTTGCCATCCTTGAAGAAGATCATGGTGGGGATGGCCATCACGCCCAGCTGGCCGGCCCAGCGCTGGTCTTCGTCGATGTTGACCTTGGCCACGGTTACGCGGCCCTCGTACTCGCCCGCAAGCTCTTCGAGCACGGGCGCAATAGCGCGGCACGGCGGGCACCAGGGTGCCCAGAAATCGACCACAACCGGGGTGTCGGCGTTGATCGCCTGCTGCTCGAAGGTGGCATCGGTAATAACAATTGGCTTGGCCATGGTAGTGCTCCTTTATGTTCCAGAGGGCGGGTATATACCCCCTGGGGGTACTGGGTATAGTATAGCACGTCCCCGTGGAAAGTCAAGATAGGCAAGGATCGTTCCAGCACTTGCGCTTCTGGGGTGGGGCGCTACAATGAGCGACGCACCAAGCTACTGAAAAAGAAGGAGCGACCCATGAGCGCTATCGGACGTGACACCACCCTCACATGGCTCGGCCACGCCACCTGGCACATCCTCTCGCCAGGCGGCAAGCGCCTGCTGATCGACGCCTGGCTTGGCTCCAGCCCGACCTTCCCGGCCAGCTGGGCGGCCAGGCTGCACGATGAGGGCGTGGACTACATCCTGATCACCCATGGCCATATGGACCACATCGGCGACCTGCTGGGCATCGCCGAGCAGACCAAGGCCACCCTGGTGTGCCAGTTCGACATCGTGCCCTGGCTGGTGGCCAACGGCGTACCCGAGGAGCGGATTATCGGCTTCAACAAGGGCGGCGCGGTCGACCTAGGCGGCGTGCAGGCCACTATGACCAACGCCACCCACTCCAGCACGGTGCACCACCAGGGCCAGATCATCCCTATGGGCACCGAGGCGGGCTATGTGCTGCGCATGGAGAACGGCTTCACCATCTACCACACCGGCGACACCGCCGTGCACGCCGACATGCAGATCATCGGCGCGCTCTACCAGCCCGAGCTCACCATCTTGCCAATTGGCGACCACTTTACCATGGGGCCGCGCCAGGCCGCCTACGCGCTCAAGCTGATCGGCTCGCGCTACGCCCTGCCCAGCCACTACGGCACCTTCCCGCTGCTGCGCGGCACGCCCGATCAATTGCGGCAGCACCTGGCCGAATTCGCAGTACAATGCGATGTGCTCGCACCCAAGCCGGGCGAGCCTGTTTCCTAGCCTGGAAGTGAAAAGGCAGCACGATGAAGCTGATTGTTCCACAAACTGCTGTCGCCGACATTGAGCCAACCATACGCACGATAGCGCCCGATCTCAGTATCGTCCATATCGCCGAAGATGGAAGCGCCGATGGCGACATAGCTGATGCCGATGCCATCTTACGCTGGATGATGAGCAAGGTGCTCGACACCACGATCGACCAAGCGCCACGCCTGCGCTGGGTGCACACCATGAGCGCAGGCGTCGATGGATTCCGCCTGGGCGATCTGGCGCGGCGCAAGATAACGCTCACCAACTCGGCGGGGGCACACGCCATCGCCATCAGCGAATTTGTGCTTTCCACCATGCTCGGCAGGGTCAAGCGCCTGCGCGAGCTGGCCAGCTTCACCCCCGGCGACGCCTGGCAGCGCAGGCGCTCGCTCGATATGGGCGAGCTGTACGGGCAGACGGTGCTTATCCTGGGGCTGGGCAGCATCGGGCGCGAGATCGCCAAGCGCGCCCACGCCTTTGGCATGCGGGTGATCGGCAGCCGCCGCCGCCCCGTGCCCATGCCGAACATAGACGTAGTGGTGGGCGATCACCAGTGGCGCGACCTGCTGCCCCAGGCCGACTTTGTGGTGGTGGCCACGCCGCTCACCGCCGCAACGCGGGGCATGGTGGATGCCGACGCCTTCGGGCGCATGAAGCCAGGCGCGTACCTGATCAACATCGCGCGTGGGCAGATCGTGGACAGCGACGCCCTGATCGATGCGCTGCGCACCCGCAGGCTCTCCGGCGCGTCGCTCGACACCCTGCCAGTAGAGCCGCTGCCAGCCGACCACCCGCTGTGGAGCGCGCCCAATATCTGGATCACGCCCCACATCTCGTGGATGTCGCCCCGCACCCAAGAGCGCTCGCTCAGCTACTTCTACGAGAACCTGCGGCGCTTTGTGGCGGGCGAAGATCTGATCAACGTGGTGGATATCCAGCAGGGCTACTAGCTGCCGAGCTGCTCAGCACAAAGGCCTGGATCGCATGATCCAGGCCTTTGTGCGCATACACACAGTGGCATGTTATGTCCACAAACAATCCATCACACCAGAAGCTCGCGCACATCCGCCGGGATGGCGTGCGCCACCCCGCTGGCCGCCGAGCGCTGCGCCGCTTCCAGCACAGCATCCACATAGGCGGCCTGGCCAAAGCTGGCCAGTGGCCCGGGCTGGCCGCCCAGCGACTGCAGGTAGCCCGCCACAGTGGAGAGGTGCCAGAGCAGCGTGGCGGTAGGCACCTCGGCGGTGGGGTAGGTGGGCGTGGGCGCGCTGGCGCTGAGCGTGGAGATGATGCGGCGGCCCTGGTCGTCGGCGATCTGCAGCTCGTTGGGGTGTGCGGCGTCGAAGATCAGCGTGCCCCTGGTGCCGTAGGCCTCCACCCGCAGGTCGTCGGCGGTGCCAGCCGCCACCTTGGATGCGTGGGCCGTGCCGATCGCGCCGTTGGTCAGCTCCAGGCTCAGCCAGGCCGCATCGTCGCTGGTGATCTGGGCGGTGCCGCCACCCGCCGTGGGGCGCTGGCCGATCAGGGTGCGGGTCTGCGCCGAGACGGTGTGGGCAGGCCCCAACAAAAAGGTGATCAGATCGACCAGATGCGAGCCAAGGTCGAGCAGCACGCCGCTGCCCGCGCCCTGGAAGCGCCACGTCACCGCGCGGTCGCGCTTGAGGTTGCTGGCGCGGTAGTAGCGCAGGTGAAAGCCGACCGGATCGCCCAGGCTGCCCTGCTCGATCCAGCGGCGGGCATGCTGCAGCGCGGGGATGTTGCGGAAGTGGTAGTTGACGCCACACACCAGGCCGCGCTCGACGGCCAGCGCGGCCAGCGCCGCAGCCTCGCGCGGCTCCACCGCCAGCGGCTTCTCGCAGAACACCGGCTTGCCCGCATCCAGCGCCGCCCGCACGATCGCCGCGTGGTCGGCGGTGGGCGCGCAGCAGTCGATCAGGGACACCTGCGGGTCGGCCAGCAGATCGGCCAGGCTGGTGGTGGCGCGGACTTCGGGCAGCTCGCGGCCCACCCGCTCGGCCGAGCCGGGCGTGGCCACCTGCACGGCGGCGATGCGCGGCTGCAGGGCCAGCGCGGGGTAGCACAGCGGGATCATACGGTAGCACAGCGCGTGCACGCGCCCGATGCCGCCGTAGCCGATCAGGCCAACACCTATCTCAGCCATCTGCGCGCTCCTCTTGCGAAAATGGGCCAGCGCCAGCCAGCGCCAGCCGCTCTAGCTCGGTCAGCGCCTCCAGCGCGTGCCGATGCGTCGCAGGCTCGCTCTGGTCGAAGCCGCGCGCCGCAAACTCATCCATATCGAGGGGCAGGATCGTGGATCGGTCGGGGGAGACGAAGAGGTCGATCTCCAGATCTTCGGATGTGATGATCTGGCCATCGTAGCTGGCGGGCTTGGTGACATTGCAGTACCAGCCTTTGAACGCGCCCGCCGCACTGTAGATGGCGTAGATGTTGTACCAGCGGTCGGTGTAGTAGTGCTCAAGGAAGCGGTCGCCATCCTCGAACACCACATAGCCCAGGTCGAGCCGCCCGCGCCGCCAGAAGGCCCGCACCACGATCTCAGGGCCATCCTGCCGCAGCAGATCGGCCTCGAACGCTATCGTCGTCGCCTTCCCAGGCTTGAGCAGCCGAACCTCGACCATAGGCACCGCCTAGTTCATGTCATCGCCCGAGATGCTGTCGCGTAGGATCTCCAGGTACTCCAGCGCCAGGCCCGTACCGATCGCCACACAGTTAGCGGGCTGGTCGGCCACATAGCAGGGCACGCCCGTCACCTCGGTGAGCAGCTCGTTGATCCGGCGCAGCATCGAGCCGCCGCCCGTCATCACCATGCCCTTGTCGATGATGTCCGATGAAAGCTCGGGCGGGGTCTCGGCCAGCACCGCGCGCACCGCGTTCACCACAGCCTCCAGCGGCTCCTGCAGGGCCTCGGTGATCTCGTTCGAGTTCACCTCGATGGTGCGGGGCAGCCCGGCCACCTGGTCGCGACCGCGCACCTGCATGGAGAGCGGGCGGCTGAGCGGCAGGGCCGATCCGATCTCGATCTTGATGCTCTCGGCGGTGCGCTCGCCGATCAGCACGTTGTACTTGCGCTTGATATAGGCCGCGATCGCCTCGTCGAACTTGTTGCCGCCCACGCGCACCGAGGTGCTGACCACAATATCGTTCAGCGAGATCACGGCCACCTCGGTGGTGCCGCCGCCAATGTCGATGATCAGGTTGCCCGAGGGCTGCGCGATCGGGATGTTCGCGCCGATAGCCGCAGCCAGCGGCTCGCGGATGAGGTAGGCCCGCCCAGCGCCAGCCGACTCGGCGGCGGTGCGCACGGCCCGCATCTCCACCGTGGTGACGCCCGCCGGGATGCAGATCATCACCTCGGGCTTGCTGAAGCGCAGCGGCCCGCTGGCCTTGCCGATAAAGTGCTTCAGCATCGCCTCAGTAATATCGTAGTCGGCGATCACACCGTTGCGCATCGGACGCACCACCTCGATGCTCTCGGGCTCGCGCCCGACCATCGCCAGTGCATCCGCGCCCACCGCGCGAACGCGATTTGTCTTGGTTGAGAGGGCCACGACCGAAGGCTCGGAGAGAACGATACCCCGGCCTTTGACATACACCAGCACATTCGCAGTGCCTAGGTCGATACCAATTTTCCGCGCCATAAAACCTCATTCAGCAGCAGTTTCACGGCGTACCGATGGATCGTGAAACGCGCCATAAATAATACCACCAAGCACCCAACTCACAAAATCGCGTGGCTGGGGCCTGGTGGCATCGGCTCGCCGTAGGGATCTAACTGCCGCGAACGCGCCCGCGCAGCTGCGAGACACGCAGGCGGATGAGCGCCTTTTTGAGCGAGGCCTCGGCGGCGGCGGTCTGGCGATCGCTCTGGCGGTTGGCCAGGCTGGTCTCGGCGCGCTGGCGGGCGGCGGCGGCGCGGGCCTCGTCGATCTCGTCGGCGCGCTCCACCGTGTCGGCCAGAATCGTCACCCGGCTGGAGGCGACCTCCATAAAGCCGCCCGAGATGGCGTAGGGCGTGCTCTCGCCGTTCTTGATAATGTCGAGCTCGCCGACATCCAGAATCGTCAGCAGCGCCTCGTGCCGGGGCAGGATGCCGACGCGGCCATCCTTGGTCGGCGCGTTGATCTGGTCCACCTCATCCGAAAGCACCAGGCGCTCGGGCGTCACTATCTCAAGATGCATGGGCATGGGCTACGCTCCCACTTCGCTTGTTCAGATCACGGGGGTCAGAAAAAACAGCAACTGGCAAAAATACGATAGGTCGTCGTTTTCTTCTCTTCTCGCCGCTCTGCTCCCACCTTTGGCGAAAAGCGGCAGGGCAGCGCCCTGCCACTTTTCACAGAAGGCAGCGTGTCACCTACTTGCGCGAGGCCTCAAACGAGGCGATCACGTCATCCAGCGTGCCCTGCAGCAGGAAGTACTGCTCGGGGATGTGGTCGACCTCGCCCTGCAGCAGGCGGTCGAAGCTCTTCACGGTGTCGGCCACCGGCACATATTTGCCGGGGCGGCCCGTGAACTGCTCGGCCACGTGCATCGGCTGCGAGAGGAAACGCTCGACCTTGCGGGCGCGCGCCACCGTCAGCTTGTCCTCGTCGGACAGCTCCTCGACGCCGAGGATGGCGATGATGTCCTGCAGATCCTTGTAGCGCTGGAGGATGCGCTTCACATCCTGCGCCACGCGGTAGTGGTCATCGCCCACCACGTTCGGGTCGAGGATGCGGCTGCTCGATGTCAGCGGGTCGACGGCGGGGAAGATACCCTTCTCCACGATCGAGCGGTCGAGCGTGATCGTCGCATCCAGGTGGGCGAAGGTCGTGGCCGGGGCCGGGTCGGTGTAGTCGTCGGCGGGCACATACACCGCCTGCATCGAGGTGATCGAGCCCTTCTTGGTCGATGTGATGCGCTCCTGCAGCTCGCCCATCTCGGTGCCCAGCGTCGGCTGGTAGCCCACCTGCGAGGGCAGGCGGCCCAGCAGCGCGGAGACCTCGGAGCCGGCCTGCACAAAGCGGAAGATGTTGTCGATGAACAGCAGCATGTCGCGGCCCTCATCGCGGAAGTACTCGGCCATGGTCAGCGCGGTCAGCGCCACGCGCAGGCGCGCGCCGGGCGGCTCGTTCATCTGGCCGAACACCATCACGGTCTTGTCGAACACGCTAGTATTCTCGTCGATGCGGGCGTCCTTCATCTCGTGGATGAGGTCGTTGCCCTCGCGCGAGCGCTCGCCCACACCAGCGAACGCCGAGTAGCCCGACTGCTCGCGGGCGATGTTGGCGATCAGCTCCTGGATGGTCACGGTCTTGCCCGTGCCCGCGCCGCCGAAGATGGCGGTCTTGCCGCCGCGTGTGAACGGCGCGATCAGGTCCACCACCTTCAGGCCGGTCTCAAAGATCTGGGCCTGGGTCGACTGCTCCTCGAACGAGGGCGCGGGCTGGTGGATGGCGCGCAGCTCGACATCGCTGATCGGCGCGCCACCGTCGATCGGGTCGCCCAGCACGTTGAACACGCGACCCAGCGTCACAGGGCCAACCGGCACCGAGATCGGGCGGCCTGTGTCCACGGCCTGCACGCCACGGCGCAGGCCGTCGGTGGTGGACATAGCCACCGCCTTCACCACGCCGCCGCCGAGCTGCTGCTGCACCTCGGCCACCAGGCGCGTGCCGTCATCGAGCGGAATCTCAAGCGCGTTGTAGATCTCCGGCTCCTGCCCCTGCGGGAACTGGGCCTGGAGCACAACGCCGATAATATCGGTAACGGTTCCGATTCCCCCTGCCATATAGTTCTCTCCTGAGGTGTCGATTGTTGGCCGCAGCGGCGTACGCCGACGCGATCAGCAATTACGACAGCGCTGCGGTACCTGCCGCAATCTCCGATACTTCCTTGGTGATATTGGCCTGGCGCGTCTTGTTGAGCGAGAGCGTGTAGTCGCGGCGCAGCTCCTTGGCGTTGTCGGTGGCATTTCGCATCGCCACCATGCGCGCCGAGTGCTCGCTGGCCACCGCCTCAAGGATGGCCTGGTAGAGCGTCACCTCGACAAAGCGCGGCAGCAGGCTGCGCAGCACCTCGTCCTGGTCCGGCTCGTAGGTGTAGTCCGACCCTGTGGTCTCGACATCGGATGGCAGCTCGACGGGCACCAGCCGCTTCAGGCGCGGGCGCTGCACCAGGGTGTTGACAAACTCGGCGTACATCACATACACCTCGTCGTACTTGCCCTCGCGGAAGCCGCCGATGCCCACCGTCGCCGCGCCCAGCACCTGCTCAAGGGTGGGGAAGTCGCCCAGCTTGGTCAGCTCGGCCACCATCGGCATCTTGTTGCGCGCCAGGAAGTCGCGGCCCTTCTTGCCGATCGCGATCAGGTCGACCGAGCGGCCCTTCTTGGTCTCATCCAGGTAGAACTGCGACATGCGGCGCAGCAGGTTGCTCACCAGGCTCCCCGCCATACCACGGTCAGGCGTCACCACGATCAGCGCGACCGAGCGGACGTTTGGGCGCACCTCAAGCAGCGTACCCACGCGCGAGCCGCGCGAGCGCGACATCAGGTTGCCCATCAGCTCCAGGATACGGTCGGCATAGGGCCGCGTCGCCAGCACATTGCGCTGCGCCCGCCGCAGACGCGATGAAGAGACCATCTCCATCGCTCGCGTGATCTGCGCCAGATTCTTCACCGACCGAATGCGGCGTCGAATTTCTCGTGTACTTGGCACGGTATCTCCAGATATACGTGGAGAGCGGCGCGGGGAAGGCGGTATCGGCCCGCCCCGCGCTGCTCCTGCTTAGTCTTCCGTGTAGACGTTCGTCTGGTTGAACTCCTTGATCGCCGACTCCAGCGAGGCCTTCAGCTCGGGGGCGGGGAAGTTCTTGGCGGTCTTGGTCGCATCCAGCTCGCGGTTGATATCGGGGTGGGCCGTGCGCATAAACTGGAAGAAGTCGGCCTTCCACTGGCCGACCTTGCTCACCGGCACCGCATCCAGGAAACCGTTGGTGGCGGCGTAGAGCAGCGACACCTGCTCCTCCAGCGGCATCGGCTGGTACTGCGGCTGCTTGAGCGCCTCCTGCAGGCGCATACCACGGTCGATCTGGGCCTTGGTGGTGGCGTCCAGATCGGATGCGAACTGGGCGAAAGCCGCAAGCTCGCGGAACTGCGCCAGGTCGATGCGGAGCTTGCCCGCCACCGAGCGCATGGCCCGCGTCTGCGCCGCGCCGCCCACGCGCGAGACCGAGAGGCCCACGTTCAGCGCTGGGCGCTGGCCCGCGTTGAACAGGTCGGACTCAAGGTAGATCTGGCCGTCGGTGATCGAGATCACGTTGGTTGGGATGTAGGCCGACACGTCGTTGGCCTGGGTCTCGATGATCGGCAGCGCGGTCAGCGAGCCGCCGCCGTGCTCCTCGTTCAGGCGCGCGGCGCGCTCAAGCAGGCGCGAGTGCAGGTAGAACACGTCGCCGGGGTAGGCCTCGCGGCCCGGCGGGCGGCGCAGCAGCAGCGACACCTGGCGGTAGGCCGTGGCGTGCTTCGAGAGGTCGTCGTAGATGATCAGGGCGTCTTTGACCAGCTCGCCGTTGATCGTCACGCCGTTCTCCATGATCTCCTCGCCGATCGCGCAGCCGGCGTAGGGGGCGATGTACTGCAGCGCCGCCGAGTCGGAGGCGGTGGCGGCCACCACGATGGTGTAGTCCATCGCGCCGTGCTTCTCCAGCGTGCCCACGATCTGGGCAACCTGGGCGCGGCGCTGGCCGATCGCCACGTAAATGCAGACGATGCCCTTGCCCTTCTGGTTGATGATCGTGTCCACCACCACGGCGGTCTTGCCGGTCTGGCGGTCGCCGATGATCAGCTCGCGCTGGCCACGGCCGATCGGGATCATCGAGTCGATCGCGATCACACCGGTCTGCAGCGGGGTATCGACCGACTTGCGCAGCATCACGCCGGGGGCCACGCGCTCCACCACGCGGTAGCTGCTGCTCTCGATCGCGCCCTTGCCGTCGATCGGGCTGGCCAGCGCGTCGATCACGCGGCCCACCAGAGCCTGGCCAACCTTGACCGAGATCACGCGCCCGGTCGAGTTGACCTGGTCGCCTTCCTCGATGCTCTCGTAGGGTCCAAGCACGATCGCGCTCACGCCCGAGCGCTCAAGGTTCAGCGCCATACCGTAGATCGGCTCGGCGCGGCCCGGCTTGGCCGGAAACTCGAGCAGCTCGGAGGCCATGGCGTTATCTAGGCCATCAATCTTCACCACGCCATCGCCCACGGCGGTCACGGTTCCCACCGTCACCACGCGGGGCTTCACATCCACGCCCTGCTGGATGCTTTTCAGAAGGCGGTCATATAGTTCCTGAGTCGCAACGCTCATCGTTGGCTCCTTTAGCAGCGTTCTGATCTCTGCCCGCCAGCCAACGTGCTGGCGGCGTGGAAACAAAAGGGGCGGGCCAGGTAACCCACGCGACGCATAGGTGCCCGCCCGCCAATTGCAGCAACAACGGCCATTTAGCTCGACATCATGCTGCGCTGCACGGCGTTCAGCCTGGTGCGGGCGCTGTTGTCGAACACCTGATCGCCCACGCGGATGATCAGGCCGCCGAGAATTGACGGGTCTACACTGAATCGCAGATCCAGCCGTTCGCCATATGCCTGGCGCAGTTGCTGCTGAACATTTGCCTGCTGGGCCGTGTCAAGGGCACCCGCGCTGATCACCTCGGCGCTCAGGGCCTTCTCGGCCTTGGCGGCGGCCAGCAGCTCGAAGCTGCGCGCCACCGTGTCGAGATCGCCAAGCTTGCCCTGCTGGGTCAGCAGCAGGATGGCGTTGCGCACCTGAAGCGGGGTGTCCGGCGGCAGCGCCTCATCGACCTGCGCCGCAGAGACCTCGCCATTTCCCACCGCCAGCCGGTTGGCAGCGGTGCGAAGCGAGCCAAGAGTCGCGCTGATCAGCGAGTCGTAGAGGGCGCGGGCCAGGACTTGAGCTTCGGACGTACTCACAGTGTCCTCCAAGATGGAAAGCAGAGTGCTTGGCGTGCGGGCGTGTCAGACCCAACGAATGAGCTGACGCCCACACGCCGCGCGCCCCACCTAGTTCTGTCGTCCAAGCTGAGCCAGCGACTCCTCGATCAGCTTATCGTGGTTGGTCGAAAGCTCCGCGCCGATCACCTTCTCCGCCGTCGCCGTCACCAGGGCGGCCATCTGGCCCTTCAGGTCGCGCAGCAGCTGATCGCGCTCCTGAAGCGACTGGGTGCGCGCCTCGGCGCGGATGCGATCCGCCTCGGCGCGGGCCTGGGCCACGATCTCGACCTCCTGGGTCTTGGCGCGCTCCTGGGCCTGGGCCACGATGCTCGCGGCCTCCTGGCGGCCCCGGGCGACCTCGGCCTCGTAGTCCTTCTGGGCGCGGGCCAGCTGCGCCTTCACCTGCTCGGCCTCCTGCAGGCTCGTCTGGATGCGGTTGGTGCGCTCGTTCAGCATGTTGAGCACCGGCTGGTAGAGGTAGCGCGACAGCAGCCACACCAGCAAGCCCACGTTCACAATCTGCGCGAACAGGAGCGCCCAATTAATACCAAGTTTTTCCACTCGACGCTCTCCTTACTCGTAGGTGTTTGGTTCGTACGACGGCGACTAGATAATGCTGAAGCCAATCAGAATACCAAAGACCAGAGCAAAGATGAACAGCGACTCAGCAAGCGCGAAGCCCAGGAACATGTACGTTCGAACCAGGCCCTCTGCCTCTGGATTGCGGCCCATAGCCTGGAGCGCACCGCTGAAAATGATGCCGATACCAGCGCCAGGTCCGATAGCGCCAAGGCCGATAGCCAGCGCCATCGCAAGAAGCCGCACAGTCTGCTCAGTCATTGATGATGCCTCCTTAGAAGAAAGGGTCCAATGCGTCTGTCAAAAGGTGAAACAAAATGCTCTGCGTATAATGGTGATCTAGTGCGCGGCGTGCGGAGCGACATCCGACTCCACCTGCACCGTGCCGACATCGTGCCCTTCCTCATCGTGCGACGCGTGGCCGATCACCGCGGTCGAGAAGAAGATCAGGGTGAGGATGGCGAAGATGATCGCCTGCATGAAGGCGACAAACACCTCGAAGCCATAGAATGGAAGCGGCAACAGGTACGGGAAGAGGTAGGACATCACCAGGAGGATGACCTCTCCGCCGAAGATGTTGCCAAAAATTCGGAAGGCGAACGAGATAATACGGCTGAACTCCGAGATGATCTCGATTATGCCCACGAAGAAGCCCAGGAAGCCCTCGCGGAAGTTGAAGAACTTGGTGAGATACGAGAAGCCAAGGGCCTGGAAGCCGAAGAACTCCACCATAAACATGGCCACCAGCGCGAAGGCGAAGGTCACGTTCAGGTCGGCTGCGGGGGCGCGGAAGAACGGCACCACCGTGCCACCGCAGTGCAGCGGCCAGCTGACGAACACCGTATTGTTGGCCTGAGCCTCTCCAGCGTGCCCTTCGGCGGCGGGCGCAGCGCCCTCGGCGGCGTGCCCCTCGGCAGCAGCGGCGGGCTTCTCCACCTCGCACAGGCCGATCGAGCCGACGCCCGGCACCAGCGCGAAGAAGTTTGCGTAGAGGAAGAACATAAAGATCGTCGCCGGCAGGGCGAAGAACTTCGCGACATTCTTACGGTCGATGCCGACCGCGAAGTTGTAGAGCGCCTCGACGGTGGCTTCAATCACATTCTGGAAACCGCGCGGCACCAGCTGCATGCTGCGCACGCTCAGCATCGTCAGGATCAGGGCCACATCCACCAGCAGGGTCATCAGCACCGCGTTGGTGAAGGGGATGCCGGTGGCGCACAGGCCGTGCTCTGGCTCGCCGCCGCCCAGACATGTCAGCGCCTCTGCGGCAGCGGACACATGCAGATCGCTCTTAGCCATGCGAACATTGAGCGCGAAGAGCACACCACCAATAACCAGAACCGCAAGCAGCACCATCAGGACGCGGTTGCGCAGTAGGCCATTCAACATGCGCCAGCTCCCTCCTTAACTTTCAGCGACTTTGGGAACTCTTTCACAATCAATATAACATAGAGGGCATAAAAATTCAACCTAGCGATAAGGTTGAAATTGTGCCAAACGTAACAACCTTGTGTATGGAGTTTTGGCGGCGCGAGTATAGCATAGTTCGCCATCTTGCGCAAATGTTTGTTGCCATACGGCTATTGCGTGTAGAGAAACCGCTACGATCATTTGCTCTACACGCAACACCGATGGCATCTAGGAGAGGTACTCCAGCATGTCGCGGATGGCGCGCTTGGTGTAGACCCAGGCCGTGCCGATCTTGGTGGCAGAGGCGGCCTTGTCGAAGATCAGCACCAACATGAACTGCTGCGCCATATCGAAGCAGTAGAGATCGAAGTGCGACCCCTCCTGCATGTACAGGGCGCTCGAGTCGCGCTCGCGCAGCATCTGCGAGATCTGGCCCGCCGCCGAGAAACTGGTGGAGAGCAGGGGCAGCAGCACCATGGTGGAAAGGCCGCTGGTTGAGCCGACCTCGGTGAGCACCATGCCCTCACGGTTGCTCAGCAGGATGCACTGCGCGCCCACCTCTTGCAGCAGGTCGCTCATACGGCTGCGAATGGGTGTCAGGTTGTCGGCGGTGAGCACCAGGGCGTTGCGGCGCGAGCCAGGCTTGCGGGGCGCAGGCGTAGGCATCGGCGGGCGCGGGGCTGGCTCGGGGCGCGTGGCTGGCTCAGGGTCGCGGCGTGCGGCGCGGGGCTCGGGGTCGCGGCGGCGCGGGGCTGGCTCGGGCTCGGGGGCGGCAGGCTCGGGGGCGGCAGGCTCGGGCTCGGGCTCGGGGGCGGGAGCGACGGGGGCGGCGCTGATCGCAGCCAGCAGGGCTTCCTTCAGCACGCCGACGTCGGTCAGCGCATCCAAGAACTGGTAGACGCCATGGCTCTGCGCCTGCTTGGCGGCACGCGGGTCGGGCTGGCGGCTGCACAAAATGACCCGCGTGGGCAGGCCAAAATTTGGCAGGATCTCAGCGAGATCCATACCGCTCATGCCGGGGAGATCAATATCTGCAACGATCACCTCGGGCGGCGCATTCCGCACTTCCCAGAGGGCATCGTTTGCCGTTTCCAGCATTTGTACTTCGATATCATCATTCAGATTTCCCTGCAACGAGCGCAGCACCTCGTTGTCGCCAGGTACGATAATGAGTCGGTGGGCCATTCGTCTTTTTCGCCTTTCCCCAGCTGGAGCCGCCAGCCATCAGCTATGAGCTATCAGCTATCAGCAAGCAGCGCCCGCGTGGCGCGTGTGGGTGGAAATATTGTACACCACTTTGCGCATCCGTTTGCACGCGGTATGCCGCCTGCGTCCTAGCTCGTGCTTTCTATCTATCCTACGATGCTACGGGCAGGGCCACCGTGAAGGTGCTGCCCTGCCCCTCTTTGCTCTGAAGCCAGACTATACCGCCCAACACTGCGGTTAGCTCGCGCACGATCGCAAGCCCGAGCCCGATGCCGCCGTGCTCGCGGGTGAGCGACTCTTCGACCTGGTAGAAGCGTTCGAAGATCCGCAGCTGCTCGCGCTCGGGGATGCCTACGCCAGTGTCCTCGACCTCCACCACTGCCCACATGCGGCTCAGCTCACGCCCCGTTGGGGTATGCCCCTTGAGCTGTTCAACCGGCTGAAGCGATGCGCGAACATCGATCTTGCCGCCCGGCGGCGTGAAGCGCACCGCATTCGAGATCAGATGCCCGGCGATCAGCTGCACCTTCTCGCGGTCGCTCACCAACGTGATCGGCGGCTGGCTGGGCGTGAAGGAGAGCGTCAGCGCGTGCTCCTGGGCCAGCGGGCCAAGATTACTACAGGCATCCTTTAGTAGATCGCCAAGCACGATCTGGTCGGCGCTCAGGTTGGCCTGGCCCATGTCAAGGTGGCGCAGGCTAATCATGTCATCGACAATCCCACGGATGCGCTCGCCATTTTCCAGCACGCGGCCTAGGTAGTCGCGCTGGGTATCGGTGGTCGACTGGTCGCGCAGCATCATGGTGTAGCCCAGCACCAGCGAGAGCGGCGTGCGCAGCTCGTGCGAGGCCACGGCGATAAACTCGCCCTTGAGCTTGTCGAGGTCTTTCAGGCGGGCGTACGCCTCATCCAGCTGGCTGTAGAGCACGGCGTTGCGCAGCGCGGTGCCGGCGTGGTTGGCCAGCAGCGCCAGCTCCTCTTGCGCGCCAAGCCGCAGCTCGGGCGCCTGGCCATAGCAGATCACCAGCACGCCGGTGATCTCGCCCTGGGCGTAGAGCGCCGTCGCGATGCCGTAGCTGGCCTCGTGGCCACCCATGGTGCCCAGCGGCTCGTCGCCACTGTGCTGCAGGCGGCGCTGCACGGTGGCCTTCTGGGCCAGCCGCCGCCCGCCCGGCAGCAGGGCCGCGCCCGCGTGCGAGGCGATGGTGACGGGGCGCTCGGCATTCACCAGCACAAAGCCAAACTGGCCGCCGCTCTGCTCAAGGGCGATCCGCAGCAGCGTCGCGCCCAGCTCCTGCACATTCAGCGTGCTGATCAGGGCCTCGCTATGCGCCAGCATCTGCTCAAGGGCGCGCAGGCGCAGGTTGTCCTGCAGCAGGCCGCGCTTGTGTAGGGCCTGCTCGACCGCCAGGCGCAGCTGGTCAAGCTCGAAGGGCTTGGGCAAGAAGTCGGCGACCCCGCGCTGCACCGACTGCTGCAGGTTCTCCTTCGATGCAAAGCCCGTCATAATAATGATAGCGATCGCGGGGTCGCGATCGCGTGCGATGTGGGCGAGGTCGAGGCCGCTCATGGTGGGCATCTTGATGTCGGTGAGCAGCAGATCAAAGGAGAGCTCGCCCTGCAGCAGGCGCACCGCCGCATCGGGGTCGCAGGTGGTCAGCACCTCGTAGCCGCTGCGCTGCAGGGTGCGCGAGCACACATCGCACATATACTGCTCGTCGTCCACCACAAGGATACGCCCCAGAAATGGGGCGGGCGGCGCGCTATTCATCTGCGGTTCTGGCGTGCTCACCGGCAGTGCATCTCCTCATAGTAGCGCTCGGTACGACCGGCGTGGTGGCGGGGTGCCCCTGCGCTGGGGCCAGCGAGCAGGCGCGGTACGCCATAGCTAGCTCAGCACCTCAACCGCAGTCACTGGCACCAGGGCGGTCGAGCCGTCATCCAGCTGCACATCCACCGCCTGGGTGCGCACGCGCCCGGCCACCTTGCGCGGCACATTCGAGACCGTGCGCACCTGGCCCACCGCGCCCAGGTGGTCGCGATCCAGCAGGCGCACCTGGGTGCCGGGGCGCAGCGTGGCGGGCTGCGATTCCATGGGGATGTTGGATGTGCGGGCCGAGAGCGGGATGACCACGCGTGGGCGGGTGTGCGGGTAGCGCAGCTGGGTCAGCCCTTCGATCAGGGCCTCCTGCCGATCGTGCGCGGCCAGCAGCTCGAACAGCGCGGTGGCCATGGGGCGCGCCCCAAAGCCCTCGGTGACCACCAGGGTGAGGTCGTAGGCCCGCTCGGTGGCGGCCACCGGCATCTGCCATGTGCTCACGCCCACCCGCCAGTTGTTGGCGGTGCTCCAGCCCAGGAAGGTGGCCAGCTCGTCGGCGTCGATGCCGCCTACGATCACGCCGCGCACCTGCTCGGCCACGGCGCGGCGCAGCGCCGCCGCGGTGACGCTGCTGCCGCCGATCAGCACGGCGTAGGCGCTGCGCGCGTCGATCATCTCGGGGCGGATGGGCTCGGATGGGTCGGTGACCAGCAGCCGCAGCACGCCCGAGCGGTCCGGGCCAAAACCGATCGCGCCATAGACCTGCGCGGCGGGGGTCTCGATCTGCACACCGCGCCCTGGGATCACATCCATCACCAAGCCGCGCACGGTGGCCTGCAGCTCGTAGGTGACAGGGTCGGGCGTGATAGTGACATAGCCCGTCTCGGCATCCACGGCGGTAATGATCCCGGCGATAGGTGCATGGAAGGCGCGCCCGCCGATCGGGCTGGTACGCGCCAGCAGGTCGCCCTTGTTGATCTTGTTGCCCACCTCGCGCTTCATGGCGCGCTCGACGCTGGCCGGAGTGATCGACAGCGAGCGGGCGACATTCATGATCAGCGGGCGGGCGGGCAGAAAGGCACGGGCGACCACATCTTCTGGCTCGACGCGCTGGCCGGTGCGCACCAGCACCTCGCCGGGCTGTGGAAGGCGGCGCTCGATTCTCGCTAGTGCGCCACTGATAAGCGGTGGTATTCCAGAGGGGACGTATAGTGACATGGTGTGGCGTTCTCCGCGCTAGGACGAACTGCTGTGCCATTATAGCACAGCCGATAGCGTGCGGCTAGGGGAAATTGCGCAGTAGAAGGGCATAGACCACCGCCGCCGACTATTTTATTTCTGCGTAGAACTATCTTCGATAGGCATGGTCCGCAGGCATGGCGGCGGCCCGGATCCTCGCGCGCCCTGCAACTTTCAGGCGCCCGCAGCCGTCTCAGCACCAGAACGTAAATGCCCAAGACAATACAGACCTTCAAGCACATTCCATCCCGAGGTTACAATACCATGTATACACCAACACAGCGGCTTATGCGCAGCCGCAACGAGAAAGTGATCGCCGGAGTGGCCGGCGGCATCGCGCGCTACCTGACCGTCGACCCAGTGTTCATCCGCCTGGCCTTCATCGCGCTGAGCATCACCGGCCTGGGGCTGCTGCTCTACCCCATCCTGTGCGTGATCATGCCGCTGGAGCCAGAGGGCGAGGCCGCCTACGCCGACCCCGCCGCCCAGGCCAGCCCCGCCGACACCGACCGCCGCAAGCACCTGCTGGGCTACGCCCTGCTGTTTGTGGGCGCGCTGGCCCTGGCCAGCGGCAAGGTGGCGCTAGGCATGGTGCTAGCCAAGGTGCTGTTCCCCCTGATCGTGATCGGCATCGGCGTGATGCTGCTGGCCCGCAGCCGCTAGGCGGGCGCTGCCGGGCAGGGCGGGTGCCCTGCCCGGCAGCCCCACCTCACAGCTTGTCCGACCAACAAAACCACGAATTGACGGCAGCCCTATAGGATGCTATACTTCTTAATTGCATCGTCCTCCCGGTGAGGGCGCTGTCTTGTTTTGTCTCTTGAACAGAAGGAGCGCTGCGATTAGAGACCGGCTTCGCATCAACAACCGCATCCGCGCGCGCGAGGTTCGCGTGATCGACGACGAGAATAACCAGCTTGGTATTCTCCTCCTGCGCGATGCTTTGGCTTTGGCTGAGGAACGTGGGCTCGACCTTGTCGAGGTCGCGCCAAATGCTGTGCCGCCCGTGTGCCGCCTGATGGACCACGGGAAGTACCGCTATGAGCAGACAAAGAAGGAACGAGAGGCACGGAAGAATCAGAAGCAGGTTGAGATTAAGCAGATCCGCCTAGAGCCAAAGACCGACTCGCATGATATTGATGTGAAGACAGGCCAGGCGCGGCGTTTCCTGCTGGAAGGCGACAAAGTCAAGTTCAACCTGCGGTTCCGTGGCCGCGAGATCGTCCACCAGGAAATTGGGCGCGAGATCCTGGAGCGGATTGCGGAGAACCTCCGCGATATCGCAATCGTCGAGCAGCGCCCGCTCATGGAAGGGAAAGTGCTGTCACTTACGCTGGCGCCTAATCAAAAGGCTAAGACTCAGCAATCACAGCGCCAACCCAAAGAAAATGCCGAGCGCCCCGCCCGGCCATCGCCCTCGGTAGAAACCGACGGGGCAGAGGAAGAGAACGAGGATTAGTTCATGCCGAAGATGAAAACGCACAAGGGTGCATCCAAGCGCTTCAAGGTGACGGGCACCGGCAAGCTGGTTCACCAGCAGGGCCGCCGCGGCCACTTCCGCCGCCGCAAGGCCACCCGCCTGCTGCAGCAGCTGGACAAGCTGAAGGCCATCCCCGAGACCAGCGAGCGCGCCATCCGCGCCGCGCTGCCCTACGGCCCGATCCGCTAAGAAAAGTTTTATATTTACTCTTGTTTTAGGAGACGATAATGGCACGTGTAAAGCGTGGCGTGATGGTGCGCAAGCGCCACAATAAGCTGCTCAAAGAGGTGAAGGGCTACCGCGGTAGCCGCAGCCGCCGCATTAAGGTCGCTCGCGAGACGTTGATGAAGGCGCTCTCGTACGCCTACCGCGACCGCCGCAACCGCAAGCGCGACTTCCGCCGCCTGTGGATCACCCGCATCAACGCGGCTGCGCGCCTCAACGGCATCAGCTACAGCCGCCTGATGAGCGGGCTGAAGAAGGCCAACATCGACATCGACCGCAAGATGCTGGCCGACCTGGCCGTGCGCGACCCGAAGGGCTTCACCCTGGTGGTCGAGCAGGCCCAGCGCGCGATCAGCGCCTAGCTACCGCAGGCTGCCGCCGCCCGCCTCTGGCATTCTATGCCAAGGTAGGCGGCGGCTCTTTTGTTTTATAGGGCATGGTATGATCGCAAGCACAACAAACCCCCACGTGAAGCAGATCCGCGCGCTGGCCGCTGGCCGCCGCGATCGGCGCGAGCAGCGGCTGTTCGTGATCGAGGGCGTGCGGCTGGTGGCCGACGCGCTTGGCTCGCAGGCCAGCCTGGAGCTGGCGCTGTACGCCCCCGAGCAGCTAGAGACGACCGAGGCGGGCGCGGCGCTGCTGGCCCGGCTACGCGCGCTGCCGCGCTGCCACGAGGCCAGCCCGCAGGCGCTGGCCGCCGCCGCCGACACGGTGCACCCGCAGGGCGTGGTGGCGCTGGTGCGCTGGCCGCAGGTGCGGCGCGGCCAGGGCGGGCTGGCGCTGGTGCTGGATGCCATCCAGGATCCTGGCAACGCGGGCACGCTGCTGCGCAGCGCCGAGGCCTGCGGCGTGGACATGGTGCTGTGCTCGCGCGGGACAGTGGATGTGTACAGCCCCAAGGTGGTGCGCTCGGCCATGGGCGCGCACTTCCGGCTGTGCGTGGAGCAGGACCTGGGCTGGGGCGAGATCGCCGAGCGCTGCGCGGGGTTGGCGCTGTACGCATCCGACGCGGAGGCGACACAGGCCTACCACCAGGCCGACATGCGCCAGCCCTGCGCGCTGATCGTGAGCAACGAGGCGCAGGGGCTGAGCGCCGAGGCGGCGGCCATGGCCACGGGCATGCTGAGCATCCCGATGCGCGGCGGGGCCGAGTCGCTGAACGCGGGGGTGGCGGGCAGCATCTTGCTGTTCGAGGCGCTGCGCCAGCGCTCGGTAGAATAAGCGGCCTAGCCCATCCAGCGAAGGTGTACGGTAGACGACGCTGGCCATGATCCAGACCGCAGCGGCGTAGGTGCGGATGGGAGGCGGGCGCATTTTCTCCCTTGCTATCGTGGGTTTCTGCGAGATGGTGCGGCTTTCGCAAAATGGAGATAACATCTGTTGGCCTTCGCACCTTCGCCTCTTCGCGGTAAATAGGTATCTTTACCTCTCTTGGTGCCTTGGTATCTTGGTGGTAAACGGTCTTGGTGGCGAATTCCGTCGCAGGCCGCACGCGCACTTGCGCGGCTGCGGTATAATAGGCGCAGCATACAAGCTGTGACGAAGCAAAAGTAGGCATGGGGAAGCGATCAGAGAGCGGTGGTCAGCGGCTGGGAGCCGCCGCCGTGGAAGCATGCCGAAGTTCTCTTCTGAGCTGAGCGGGGAAACCTGGGCGTCGCCCGTGGGAGTAGTCGTTTCCGGCGGCCCGCCGTTATCGGGCTGTGAGGGCCTGCTGCGCCACGCGCGGGGGCCAAATCAGGGTGGTACCACGGGTCACGCCTCGTCCCTGCGAGCGCGTGGCTTTTTTGTTGCCCGGCGACCTGGGGGTGGCCGGGGCGGAGGATAATGGAGCATATGGCACTGAGCGACGATCTGAAGGCGCTGCAGGAGCGCGCCCTAGGGGCGCTGGCGGCGGCGAACGACGCGGCGGCGCTGGCCGAGTGGAAGACCAGCTTCCTGGGCAAGAAGGGCGAGCTTTCACAGCTGAGCCGGGGCCTAGGCGCGCTGACGCCGGAGGAGCGCCCGGCGGCGGGGCAGGCGTTCAACGCGGTGCGGCAGGCGCTGGAGGCCGCGATGGACGAGACCGAGCAGCGCGTGAAGCAGGCGGCGCGGGCCTCCGACTTCGCGCAGGATGAGGTGGACGTGACGCTGCCGGGGCGCAGCCCGAGCGTGGGCCGCATCCACCCGATCAACCAGACCATCCGCGAGATCATCGATATCTTCGGCGATATGGGCTTCCAGGTGTGGGAGAGCCCCGAGATCGAGACCGACGAGGTGAACTACGGCCTGCTGAACTTCCCGCCGGAGCACCCGGCGCGCGACATGCAGGACACGTTTTATGTCGACACGCCGCCAGATGCCGAGAAGCTGGTGCTGCGCACGCACACCTCGGGCGGGCAGATCCACGCCATGCGGCGCTTCGCGCCCGAGCCGGTGCGCGTGCTGCTGCCGGGCAAGGTCTACCGCAACGAGCAGGTGTCGGCGCGGTCGGAGATGCAGTTCAGCCAGTTCGAGTTCCTGGCGGTGGGCAAGGGCATCACCCTGGCCGACCTGAAGGGCACGCTGGGCGCGATGGCCGAGCGGCTGTTCGGCGAGGGCACCAAGGTGCGGCTGCGGCCCTCCTACTTCCCGTTCACCGAGCCGAGCGCGGAGATGGATGTGACCTGCTTCCTGTGTGGGGGCAAGGGCTGCCGGATCTGCAAGCACAGCGGCTGGCTGGAGATCGGCGGCTGCGGCATGGTGCACCCGAACGTGCTGCGCAACGGCGGCTACGACCCGGCGGTATACAGCGGGTTCGCGGGCGGCTTCGGGCCGGAGCGGATCAGCCTGCTGAAGTATGGGATCGACGACATCCGCTGGTTCCTGAGCGGCGACGAGCGGCTGATCCAGCAGTTTGGATGATGTGCGAGCGACCAGCGCGACGGAGCGCCCGATGAGGCACCACCGACCAGTCCTGATCCTGCTGCTGCTGTTCGTCGGGCTTGCGGCGCTGTACAGCGCGGCCACGCCGCTGGGCGAGGGGCCGGATGAGCCAGGGCACGCGGGGTATGTGTTCTTCCTGGCCAGCGCGGGGCGGCTGCCCGACCCGCGAGCGGGCGAGGTGCCCGGCGAGGGCCACCAGCCGCCGCTGGCCTATGTGGCGGCGCTGCCTGCCGCGCTGTGGCTGCCCGCCGACCAGCGGGCGCTCGACCAGCCCGCCAACGCGCGCTTCGCGTGGGGCGGCGGGGGCGATAGCAACGCGGTGGCCCACGGCAGCCGCGAGCTGTGGCCGTGGCGCGGCGCGGCGCTGGCCTGGCACCTGATGCGGCTGGCCAGCGTGGCCTGGGGCGCGCTGGCGGTGGGCACGACCTACCTGGCCGCGCTGGCCGGGGCGGCGCGGCTGGCTCCCGGCGTGGAGCCGAGGCGCCTCGCGCTGCTGGCCGCCGCCGTAGTGGCGCTGAACCCGCAGTTCCTGTTCATCTGCGGGGTGGTGAGCAACGACCCGGCGCTGGCGGCCTGCTGCGCCGCGGCGCTGTGGCTGGCCCTGCGCGGGCCGGGGGCATGGCCGATGGCGCGCTACGGCGCGACGCTGGGCCTGCTGCTGGGGCTAGGCCTGCTGGTGAAGCTAAGCGCGCTGGTGCTGGGGCCGCCGCTGGCGCTGGCGCTGGCGGCCTGGGCCTGGAAGCCTGGGCGCGCGGGCGCGGCGCGGCGGCTAGCGGCTGGCGCGGGCGCTTTTGGCGGCGCGGCAGCGCTGGCGGCGGGCTGGTGGTTCGTGCGCAGCTGGCAGCTGTACGGCGACCCGCTGGGCGTGGCGGCCTTCAGCGCCGAGTTTGCGACGCAGCCGTTCGACTTCACCAGCCCGCTGGCCTGGGCCATGGCGCTGGGCCAGCTGCATAGCTCGTTCTGGGCGCGCTTCGGCTGGATGAACATCGCGCCGCCGCTGTGGGTGGTGTGGCTCTACGGCGCGCTGGCGCTGGCCGGGCTGGCTGGCTGGGCGATCCAGGTGCGGCGCGGCGGGCTGCGGCCCTGGCTGCCGCCGCTGGCCCTGATCGCGACAGCGGGGGCGTGGCTGCTGCTGTTTGTGCGCACGGCGGGGCTGGTGGGCTGGCAGGGGCGGCTGGTCTTCCCCGCGCTGCCCGCGCTGGCCCTGCTGCTGGCGGCGGGGCTGGCCCACCCCGTGTGGCGCTGGCCGCGCGCCAGCGCGGCGGCGGGGCTGGCCGCGCTGGCGCTGCCCGCGTGGCTGGCGCTGGGCGTGATCGCCCCGGCCTACCAGTGGCAGGTGCTGAGCCAGCCTGCCGCGCTGGCCCGGATCGAGCGCGAGGTCTACGGGCGCTTCGGGCTGGCGGGCGACCCAGGGGCCGACCTGCGCGGCTACGCGCTGGCTGGGCAGGCCCGCCCCGGCCAGGCGCTGGAGCTGACGCTCTACTGGCACTCGCAGGGTCGCCAGAACCGCGACTGGACGGTGTTTGTGCATCTGGTGGATGCCGACGACACGATCGTGGCCCACGTGAACGGCATGCCGCGCCAGGGTCAGTTCCCCATGGGCCAGTGGGACGCGGGCGACTGGGTGGAGGATACCCACACGCTGGCGCTGCCCGCCGACCTGCCGCCGGGCACCTACCGCCTGCGGGTGGGCCTGTACGACGCCAAGGGCAGCCAGCGCCGCGCCGGGATGTGGGATAAGAAAAACAAGCTACGTGGCGACTACCTAACACTGAGCGATATACAGGTGACAGAATAGGCGCGTGCCGCCGATCGCCTGAAACCATAACGGAGGGGATATGCGCGTACCACTTTCGTGGCTGAAAGCGTTTGTTGATATCGACGTGCCGGTCGAGGAGCTGGCGCACCGGCTGACCATGGCCGGGCTGGAGGTCGAGGGGATCGAGTACCTGGGCCTGCCAGGCGGCGAGCTGCCGTGGGACAAGGACAAAGTGCTGGTGTGCAACATCCTGGATGTGCGGCAGCACCCCAACGCCGACAAGCTGGTGCTGGCCGACGTGGACTACGGCGCAGGCCAGCCGCACACCGTCGTCACCGGCGCGCCCAACCTGCAGCCCTACAAGGATAAAGGGCCAGTCGGCCACCCGCTGAAGTCGGTCTTCGCCAAGGAGGGGGCCGAGCTATACGACGGCCACGCCGAGGGCAAGGTCAAGGTGAAGCTGAAGGGCCGCCCGGTGCGCGGCGTCATGTCGGATGCCATGCTCTGCTCCGAGAAGGAGCTGGGCATCTCCGACGAGCACGAGGGCATCCTGTTCCTGCCTGAGGATGCGCCCACCGGTGCGCCGCTGGCCGACTATCTGGGCGACGTGGTGATCGAGATCGCGATCACGCCGAACTACGCCCGCGCGCTCTCCATCCTGGGCGTGGCCCGCGAGGTCGCGGCGCTGCTGGGCAAGCAGGTGCACATCCCCGAGCTGAGCGCGCCCGCCACCGGCCCTAGCATCGAGGGCCGCTTCCGCGTGACGGTGGAGGCCCCGACGCTCTGCCCGCGCTTCACCGCCACTTTGATCGAGGGCATCGAGATCAAGCCCTCGCCCTACTGGATGCAGCGACGCCTGATGCTGGCCGGGATGCGCCCGATCAGCAACGTGGTGGATGTGACCAACTACCTGATGCTGGAGATCGGCCAGCCCAGCCACTCGTTCGACGCCGACACGATCGCCGAGCAGCACCTGATCGTGCGGCCCGCACGCGAGAGCGAGCGCCTGACCACGCTGGACGGCAAGGAGCGCACGCTCACCCCCGAGCGGCTGCTGGTGGCCGACCCCACCGGCCCGCTGAGCATCGCGGGCGTGATGGGCGGCGAGACCAGCGAGGTGACAGCCAGCACCACCCGCGTGCTGCTGGAGGCGGCCAGCTGGGAGCCGGCCACCATCCGCAAGACCGCGCGCGCCTACGCGCTGCCCTCCGAGGCCTCGCGCCGCTTCGAGCGCGGCGTGGACTGGGAGCTGCCCGTGCTGCTCCAGCAGCGCGCCACCGCCCTGCTCCAGCAGACGGCGGGCGGCACCATTGCCCAGGGCATGATCGACATCTACCCCCAGCCCTGGCAGCAAATAACACTCGACCTGACGCCCGCCGAGGTGCGCCGCATCGTCGGCATCGACCTGAGCGCGGCGGAGATCGCCGCCCTGCTGGCCCCGCTCGGCTTCGGCTGCGCGGTGGAGGCCGACGTGGTGCGCGTGACGGTGCCCAGCTCGCGCCAGGATGTGACCATCCTCGCCGACCTGTGCGAGGAGGTGGCGCGCATGTACGGCTACGACCGCATCCCCGGCACGCTGCTGAGCGATGCGCTGCCCAAGCAGCAGAACAACGTCAGCTTCGAGCTAGAGCAGAAGGCCCGCGACACCATGGTGGGCTGCGGGCTGGATGAGGCCATGACCTACTCGATGACCAGCATGCCCAGCGTGGCCGCCGTCAGCCCGGCGGACGCCGACCCGGCCCTGCACATGCGGGTCAGCAACCCCAACACCCCCGACCGCGAGTACATGCGGCGCTCGCTGCTGCCGGTGTTCCTTGAGGCGGTGGCGGGCAACCTGCGCGAGCAGGAGCGCGTGCTGCAGTTCGAGATCGGGCGCGTGTACCTGCGGCAGGAGGGCCAGGTGCTGCCCGCCGAGCCGCGCTACCTAGCCATCGCTATGGCCGGCCCGCGCACGCCGCTCAGCTGGCACCAGCGCGACGCCGGGGCGATCGACTTCTTCGACGTGAAGGGCGCGGTCGAGACCCTAGTCGAGCGCCTGCACATCGGCGACCAGGTCGAGTTCGCCCCGCTGGATGGCGACCCGCGGCTCCAGCCGGGCCGCGCCGCCGTGCTGCGCCGACGCGCCGCCCCCAGGGGCAAGGCCCCCGCCGAGCCGGGCGCGGTGCTGGGCGTGCTGGGCGAGCTGCACCCCGATGTGCGCGAGCGCCTGGGCATCGAGACGCGGCGCGTGGCCGTGGCCGAGCTGGACCTTGAGCAGCTGATCGCGCTCTCCGCGCCAGCCAAGTACCGCCCGATCTCGCGCTACCCCGCCACCATCCAGGATCTGGCCATGGTGGTGGAGACCGCCACCCCCGCCGACGCCGTGGCCCAGGCCATCCGCAAGTACGCCGGAAACACGCTTGAGTCGCTGGTGCTGTTCGACGTGTACCAGGGGCCGCAGGTGGGCGAGGGCAAGCAGAGCCTGGCCTACCGCCTGACCTTCCGCGCCCAGGACCGCACGCTGGGCGACGCCGACCTGGCCAAGATCCGCCAGAAGATCATCCGCGGCCTTGAGCACGACGTGAAGGCCACCATCCGCGCCTAGCGCGCCCCAGTGCGGCCCGCCGAGCAGCTGTTGCTCGGCGGGCCGCGCGCCAACGACAGCGCGTCGTTTCCCCAGGCGGCATCTCCATCTGCCGTAGTGAAACCATAACCGCCCGACCACGTGCAGCGCCCCACCACCATGCCGCTACCAGACCGCATCACAATCGGCTAGAAGATCGCCCCCCAGCGCTCGGCGCGGCGCAGCAAACCCTGGTATAATTCTTGACAGTACCTACTCCGCGTGCTATCCTACCGTTCACCATCTAAAACCGGCATCGTTCGCACCACAACATTGTGCGCGTATTGTGCCACCCAATGCCATGGATCTAACCACCTCGATAGCGGCTGGTGGCAACGATGCCATATCAGAATCGCACCGTAGTCCCTCATCCTCCCGTCGTAGCTCCTCGGCCAACCAGCTTCCGCCACTTGTGCCGAAGCCCGATTTTGCCGAAAGCCCGACGGCGCACGAGCTTGCCACAAGGCTGCTCTCCTATCAGCGCGCTGGCGATATGGCCGGTGCCACGATGGTGCGAAACGCCTATGCCGTCGCCCGCGAGGCCCACGAGGGCCAGCGCCGCAACTCCGGCGAGCCATACATCGATCACCCGGTCGCCGTCGCCAACATCCTCCTCGACCTGCGCATGGACCCCGCCTCGATCTCAGCAGCCCTCCTCCACGATGTCGTCGAAGATACCCCCATCACCAAAGAGCAGATCACCCAGTTCTTTGGCGAAGAGGTCGCGCATCTGGTGGATGGTGTCACCAAGCTGACCGTGCTGGAGAACCAGACCAAGGAGGAGGCCCAGGCCAACAGCTACCGCAAGATGTTCATCGCCATGGCCGACGACCCGCGCGTGGTGCTGGTGAAGCTGGCCGACCGCATGCACAACATGCGCACCATCGGCTCCATGTCCACCGAGAGCCAGCGGCGCAACGCCCGCGAGACGCTGGACATCTACGCCCCGCTGGCCCACCGCCTGGGCATCTGGCAGATGAAGTGGGAGCTTGAGGACCGCTCGTTCCAGGTGCTCAACCCCGACAAATACTACGAGATCAGCCGCCAGCTGGCCCAGCGCCGCGAGATGCGCGAGCGCACCGTGCAGCGCGTGATCGAGAAGCTGCGCCAGGTGCTGGGCCGCGAGAACATCCAGGCCGACATCACAGGCCGCCCCAAGCATATCTTCTCGATCTACCGCAAGATGGAGCGCAAGGGCGTCAGCCTCGACCAGATCTACGACCAGCTGGCCGTGCGCGTGATCGTGAACAGCGTGGGCGAGTGCTACCAGGTGCTGGGCATCGCCCACACCACATGGCCCCCCGTGCCCGGCGAGTTCGACGACTACATCGCCAACCCCAAGGAGAGCATGTACCAGTCGCTCCACACCACCGTGCTCATCCCCGGCGGCCAGCCCTGCGAGATCCAGATCCGCACCTGGGAGATGCACGAGATCTCCGAGCACGGCATCGCGGCCCACTGGCGCTACAAAGAGGGCTTCGGGCGGCGCGACACCTCGTTCGAGCACAAGCTGGCCTGGCTGCGCGGCCTGATCGACTGGCGGCGCGACCTCGACGACGCCAAGGAGTTCGTCGAGTCGCTCAAGTCCGAGGAGCTGGAGGAGCAGGTCTATGTGTTCTCGCCCAGGGGCAAGATCATCGATCTGCCGCTTGGCTCCACCCCGATCGACTTCGCCTACCGCATCCACTCGCAGATCGGCAACTCTTGCGTGGGCGCGAAGGTCAACAACCGCATGGTGCCGCTGGACTACCAGCTGAAGAGCGGCGAGATCATCGAGATCATGACCTCGAAGACGGTGCGCGGCCCCAGCCGCGACTGGCTGAACTTCGTGCGCACCAACAGCGCCCGCGCCCACATCCGCCGCTACTTCAAGAAGATGCGCCGCGATGAGAACGAGACCGCTGGCCGCGACCTGCTGGAAAAAGAGCTGAAGAAGTTCGGCCTGTCGGTGCCCTTCGACCAGATCGCCCAGATCGTCGGCTCGAAGACGATCGAGGACGTGTTCGCCCTGATCGGCAGCGGCGACACCACCGCCCGCGCCGTGGGCCAGAAGGTGCTGCAGCAGCAGGCCGCCCAGGCCGCCGACCTCGCCCAGATCCCGCAGGTGGCCCCCGCGCCCGAGCGCCGCGCCGACCCCAAGGGCATCCAGGTGCGCGGCGCGGATGGCGTGCTCACCCGCCTGGCCAAGTGCTGCAACCCGATCATCGGCGAGCCGATCGTGGGCTATGTGACGCGCGGCAAGGGCATCACCATCCACCGCGCCGACTGTCACACCATCCTCAACGAGCGCGACCAGGCCCGGCTGGTCGAGGTCACCTGGGGCGGCGGGCCGAAGCAGCAGGGCTTCTCGGTGCCGGTGCGGATCGAGGCCTGGGACCGCGTGGGCCTCTGGCGCGACATCACCAGCGTGATGGCCGACAACGGCATCAACATCGAAGAGGTACGCCAGGTGCCCACCCGCAAGCCCGACCGCGCGATCCTGATGACTCTCCTCACTATCTGCTCCATCCCCCAGCTCACCATGATCATCGACAAGCTCAACCGCCTGCCCGACGTGATCGAGGCGCGGCGCGAGAACAGCGGCGCGGTGCCCGCCGCCTAGCGCGGCGCGCGGGCAGCCACCAGACACAGCGCGGGGGCTAGGCAATATGCCTGGCCCCCGCGCTGTGTCGTGCGCGTCGCTCGCGCAGCTTCGCCGCTAGGCGGCCCCGCCCGAGCCATACAGGTGGCAGCGCACCCAGTGCTGCGGCCCGATCTGCTCGACGCCCGGCATGGCTTGCCTGCACACATCCATC
Source organism: Chloroflexia bacterium SDU3-3 (assembly GCA_009268125.1). NCBI lineage: Bacteria > Bacillati > Chloroflexota > Chloroflexia > Chloroflexia bacterium SDU3-3. The sequence continues at coordinate 165,319 of WBOU01000004.1, forward strand.
ACCTTGGGGCAGCGCGCCACGAACGGGCAGCCCGGCGGCGGATCGATCAGCGAGGGCACCTCGCCGCGCGCATCCACCTTGGCCGCCGTCAGGCTGGCGTGGGGGTTGGGCACCGCCGAGAGCAGCAGCTTGGTGTAGGGGTGGGCGGGCTGGCTCATCAGCTCGTCGCTCTCGGCCCCCTCCACCATATGCCCGGCGTACATCACGATCGTCTGGTCGCCGATGTAGCGGGCGCTGGCGATGTCGTGGGTGATGTAGAGGTAGCCGATGCCGCGCTCCTCCTTCAGCTTCTCCATCAGGTTGAGCACGCCCATGCGGATGGAGACATCCAGCATCGAGATCGGCTCGTCGGCCAGGATGATCTCGGGGTCCACGGCCAGGGCGCGGGCGATGGCCACGCGCTGGCGCTGGCCGCCGGAGAGCTGGTAGGGGAACTTCTGGGCAAAGTCGGTGGCGGGGTTCAGGCCCACGGTGGTCAGCAGATCGATCACCTTGTCGTAGGCCTCGGCCTTGGATGCGGCCTTCTTGTGGATGAACAGCGGGCGCTCCAGGTGGTAGCCGATCGTCTGCGTGGGGTTGAGCGAGCCGAATGGATCCTGGAAGATCATCTGCACGTGGCTGCGGTACTCGCGCGAGGCGCTGCGCGGCTCGGCCTTCAGGATGTCCTGGCCGCGAAACAGGATCTCGCCTGCGGTGGGCGGCATCAGCCGCGCGATCAGGCGGGCCGTGGTGCTCTTGCCGCTGCCCGACTCGCCCACTAGCGAGATCACCTGGCCGCGCCGAATGCTAAACGAAACATCCTCCAGCGCGTGTACGTACCGCTTTTGAAACATGCCGCCCACCGGAAAGTGCTTGGTCAGGCCGCGCACCTCCAGCACCGGCGAGTCGGTATCGACGCCCGCCACCGTCGGCTGGGCAGTTGTCGGTTGCATCATCGTCTATCCTCCTCAGCTGTGGTGCTGGGTTCCAGTTTGGTCGAGGTTCATTCTGACCCGGTCGAGGTTCATTCTGACCCGGTCGAGGTTCATTCTGACCCGGTCGAACCTCATTTTGCACCGGTCGAGGTTCATTCTGACCCGGTCGAGGTTCATTCTGACCCGGTCGAGGTTCATTTTTTCGCCGTCGAACCTCATTTTGCACCGGTCGAGCCTCATTTTGCACCGGTCGAACCTCATTTTGCACCGGTCGAGCCTGTATCTAGTACAGGTGGCAGGCCACAAAATGCCCTGGCGCGACCTCGCGCAGGCGCGGCTCCTCCTGGGTATGGCGGGGCTGCACCTTGGCGCAGCGCGGGTGGAAGCGGCAGCCCGAGGGCGGGCAGACCATGTCGGGCGGCGCGCCGGGGATGCCGGTGAGCTTGACCTTGGGGCCGGTGATCGACGGGAACGAGTTCATCAGCCCCTGGGTGTAGGGGTGCATGGGGTTCTTGAACAGCTCCTGCGCCGAGGTCAGCTCCACGATCTCGCCCGCGTACATCACACCGATCCGGTCGGAGAACTCCACCATCAGCGAGAGATCGTGGGTGATGAAGAGGATGGAGAAGCCCATCTTCTCCTTCAGCTTCTCGATCTGCTGCATGATCTCCTTCTGCACCACCACATCGAGCGCGGTGGTCGGCTCGTCCATGATCATCAGCGGCGGGTTGAGCGCCAGGGCGATGGCGATCACCACGCGCTGGCGCATGCCGCCAGAAAGCTCGTGGGGGTAGGAGTCGATGCGCTGCTTTTCGATGCCCACCAGATCGAGCAGATAGGCGGCGCGATCGCGGGCCTCTTTTTTCGAGAGCTTGAGGTGGCGGATGATCACATCGCAGATCTGGTCGCCAATAGTGATCACGGGGTTGAGCGAGTTCATGGCGCTCTGAAACACCATGGAAACCTGGCTCCAGCGGAAGCTGCTCAGCTCGTCATCCTCCATCTCCAGCACATCATTGCCGCCAAACAGCACCTGGCCGCCGGTGATCACGGCAGGCGGGTGCAGCAGGCGCATCATGGCGTGGGCGATGGTAGACTTGCCGCTGCCCGACTCGCCCGCCAGGCCGAAGACCTCGCCGGGGGCGATCGAGAACGAGACGCCGTCGACGGCGCGCACGGGGCCGCGCGGGGTCATATACTGCACCTGCAGGTCGCGCACATCCAGCAGCGGGGAGCGCAGATCGTGGGCGCTAGGCATTGCGGACAACAGGAGTGGATCGGACACGGCGACGCTGTTTCTTGAAGACATTGCTCAGCTCCTTCTCGGCACGCAGGCGCGGGTTGGTGATCTCATCCATCGCGTAGTTGATCAGCGAGAGCGCGAACGCGACCAGCGCGACGCACAGGCCCGAGGGGATGATCGTCCACCACGCGCCCACCAGCAGCCCGGCGTTATTTTGCGCCCAGTACAGGTTGGTGCCCCAGCTCACATCGCTCACGTTGGTGAGGCCCAGGAAGCTGAGCGTGGTCTCCGCGCCGATGGCGTAGGTGACCGAGCCGATGGTGCTACCCACGATCAGCGAGGTCATATTGGGCAGCAGCTCGCGGAAGACGATCCGCAGGCGGTTCTCGCCGCTGACCACCGCCGCCGATGCGAAGTCCTTCTCGCGCAGCGAGAGGGTCTGCGAGCGCATCACGCGGGCGGGCCATGCCCAGCCCACCACGCTCAGCACGAAGATCATAGTGAGCAGGCCGGGCTTGAGGAAGGCGGCCAGCACCACCAGCAGCGGCAGGCCGGGGATGATCAGCACCACGTTGGTGAGCAGCGAGAGCACATCGTCGATGCGCCCGCCGAAGTAGCCCGCGATCATGCCGATGGCCACGCCCACCAGCGTGGTGAGCAGGCCAGTGGAGAGGCCGACGGCCAGCGAGTTACGCGCGCCCCACACGGTCTGGCGGAACACGTCTTTGCCCTGGCCCTCGGTGCCAAACCAGTGGGTGAGCGACGGCTCCTGGTGGGGCACATCCACAAACTCGTTGGGGTCGCCGGGGGCCACCAGGGGGGCGAACACCGCCATGAGGATGAAGAACAGCACGATCGCCGCGCCCACCATGCCCTTGGCGTTGCCGGTGATCACGCGCAGCCAGGTGGGCGCAAGCCGCTTGCTGGCGGGCTTGGCCACCGCAGGGGCCTTGGTAGCTGGGGCCTGCTGAAGATTCTGTGCCTGCATCGCAGCCTCCTTTAGCTGGCGCGCACGCGCGGGTCGAGCCGCACATACAGCATGTCGATGATCAGGTTGGCCCCCAGCACCGCGAAGGTGATCATGAGGAACAGGCCCTGCATCAGCGGGTAGTCGAGGCTGCTCACCGCCTTGGTGAGCTGGTAGCCCAGGCCGGGGTACGAGAACACCGTCTCGACGATCAGCTGGCCGCCCAGCACGAAGCCCAGCGCCATGCCAAACGCGGTGATGTTGGGCAGCAGGGCGTTGCGGGCCGCATAGTTGAACATGATGCGGTTCTGCGACAGGCCCTTGGCCTCGGCCATGGTGATAAAGTCCTCGCCCAGCATGTTGATCATGGTGTTGCGCATGCCCAGCACCCAGCCGCCGATCGAGACCACGATGATCGCACCCGCGGGCAAGATCAGGTGCTGGAACACACTGCCCACAAACTCCCAGGTCCAGCCCATCTGCAGCTTGTCGCTGTAGGCGTGGCGCAGCGGGAACCAGCCAAACTTAAAGCCCAGGAAGTAGAGGGCCACCAGGGCCAGCCAGAAGAAGGGGAACGAGCCGACAAAGATCAGCAGGGGCGGCAGCACGTTGTCGAGCAGGCCGCCGCGCTTCCAGGCGCTGAAGATGCCCAGCACATTGCCCAGCGTGAAGCTGATCAGCAGCGCCGAGCCGCCGAGCAGCAGCGTCCACATGACGCTGGTGGCGATCACGCTGGTGACGGGGGCGGGGAAGGCCGAGATCGAGGTGCCGAGGTTGCCGTGCAGCACGCTGGAGAGGTACTGGATGTACTGAATGTGCAGCGGGGCGTCGCTGAGGCCGTAGGCCTCTTTCATGGCCTGGATCTGCTCGGGCTGCAGCTGGCCGCGGAACCGCGCGAAGATCACCGACGCGGGGTCGCCGGGCATCAGGCGGGGCAGAAAGAAGTTGATGGTGATGGAGAGCCAGGCCGCAAGTGCGTAGAAGCCCAGCCGTCGAAGGATATATTGCATCGTCGCGCTCCTTTTGTGGGTGCATCGTCGGCGAAGTCGCCCCTGGCCCTTTGGGCCAGGGGCGAGGGCCGCACCACCCGCGGCGGCGCGGCCCCCCTTGCGCTACTTCGGCTGGACGCTGGTCATCACCAGGAGCTGCTCGGGCGTGCCGCTGCCGAACGGCGAGCCCTGGGCGAAGGGGTTATCCTTCGAAGGCCAGCCGGTGAAGCGGCTGGTGTTGAACTCGTACCACGCCGGCCCAGGGAAGAGCGGGATGGCCGGGGCGTTGTCCGAGAACAGCTGCTCCAGCTGCTCGGCGATCTTCACCTGCTCGGCCTCGTCGGAGGTGGCGGCGAAATCGCCCAGCAGCTTGTCGGCCTCATCCAGGCCGAAGCGGTGCCAGTTCTGATCGGAGCTTTCGCCCACGGCCTTGACGGTGGTCTTCGACATCTGGCCACGGTAGTAGTTAAGCGGGGTCGCGCCGCCGTTGCTCCAGCCGATCGAGATGTCGAACTCGCCCTTCTGGACGCGGTCGTACCAGGCGCTGTAGTCGTAGCTCTTCACCGAGGCGTTGATGCCCACGGCCTTGAGGTTCTGCGCGATGATGTTGCAGGCCGAGACCCAGTCGCTCCAGCCCGACACCACGTTGATGTCGTAGACCAGCGGGGTGCCATCGGACAGGGTGCGCATGCCGTCGCCACCCTTGGCCAGGCCAGCGGCATCCAGCAGTTCGTTGGCCTTGGCGATGTCAAGCTTGGTCCAGGTGCCCGCATCCACCACGGCCTGGCTTTTGTACTTGGGGTAGGCGTCGCTCAGACCAGTGACGTCGGCAGGCTTGGTGTAGCCGTACATGGCCACCTTGACGACTTGGTCGCGGTTGATCGCCATGCTGATCGCCTTGCGCACGTTCACGTCGTCGAAGGGCTTCTTGGTGGTGTTCAGGTAGAGCATCACCGTCGCGCCCACCGGCGGGAAGTAGTAGCCGTTGTCGGGCGACTTGGCCACGTAGGTCTTCTCGATGTCGGGCAGGAAGTTCCCGGCCCAGTCGTTCTCGCCGTTGATGGTGGCCAGGTTGGCCTGGTCGTTGCCGGGGTAGGCCGGGAAGCGCATACCGTCGATCATGGGCTTGCCCGACTGCCAGTAGTTGGGGTTCTTGTGAACCTCGTAGATCTGGTTCTGGAAGTTCTGCACCTCGGTGAACGGGCCAGTGCCGACCGGGGTCTCGTTGGTGAAGGTCACCGGATCCTTGACATCCTTCCAGACGTGCTCGGCCACGATGTTCTGGCCCACGATGTCGTACAGGCCGACGGTGTAGACCTCTTTGAAGCTGAACTCGGCGGTGGTGTCGCTCGGCGCGGTCACGGTGTCCAGGTAGACCCAGGCGTTCTGGCCGCTGCCGGTCAGGCCCTTGTTGGCCTTCTGCAGGTTGAAGGTGAAGGCCACATCCTTGGCGGTGAAGGCCTGGCCATCCGACCACTTCACATTGTCGCGGTAGGTGACGGTCAGCTTCTTGTTGTCGCTGCTCCACTCGTACTTGGTGGCCAGCCAGGGCGTCAGCTCGCCCTTGACCGTGTTGTAGACCATGGATGGCTCATAGATGCCATTGATCGTAGGGAATCGGTTGTCGGTGGCAAAGGGGTTGAAGTTGCGGGTCCAGGTGGCTTGCTGCTGGGCCGAGACGGTGAGCAGCGTGGCGCTGCCCGAGCCGCCGGTGGCAGGCGCGGTGGTGGCCTCGGCTGCGGCGGGCGCGGCGGTGGCCTCGGCTGCGGCGGGCGCGGCGGTGGGCTGCGCGGCAGGCGCGGCGGTGGGCTGCTGCGCGGCGGGCGGGGTGCCGCCACATGCGGCCACGGTCATCATCGTCGCGGTCCAAACCGGAATGGTCTTGAGAAAAGATCTGCGCCGTCGAAGGTTTAACATCATTGTCCCCCTCAATCTGGTTACGAGAACATTTCAGGCCATGCGAAAGAAATGCAACATCACGTGGTTACAGTGCGCCCTGGAGCACCCCTTTCTCTTTCCCCGCGCCGTGCAGGTGGGCACCGCACGACTCGCGGATGACAAGCTCGGTGGGGAGGTATCGATAGGCAGGAGAGATCTCCTGAGATTCAAGCTGATCGATGAGCAGGTTGGCGGCGGCCATGCCGACCTCGCTGACCGGCTGGCGGATGGTGGTGAGGCCGATATCGGCGATCACCGGGGCCGAGATGTCGTCGAAGCCGACAATGGCGATGTCTTCGGGCACGCGCAGCCCGGCGGCGCGGATGGCGCGGATGGCCCCCAGCGCCATCATGTCGTTGGCGGCGAACACCGCCGTGGGCGGCTGGGGCAGGGCCAGCAGCAATTGCATGGCCGCAGCGGCCTTGTCCTGCGCGTAGTCGCCAGCCACGATCAGGTCGGGGTCGATCGGGATGGCCTGCTCCAGCAGGGCCTGCTTGTAGCCATCGCGGCGGTCGCAGCCCGACGCGGTGTAGAGCGGGCCGGTGATGGTGGCCACGCGGCGGTGGCCCAGCGACAGCAGGTGGCGCACGGCGATATAGGCGCACTCCTGATTTTGGATATCGACCCAGGAGAGATTACGCAGGTAGGGGTGGCGCTCGCAGAGCACCAGAGGGATCTGATCGCGCAGCAGGCTAGGCAGCATCGGCTCGTCGATCTGGTTGCCGATCATGATCAGGCCGTCGAAGGGGCGTCCGCGCAGCACGCGGGCGTAGAAGCCCTGCTGCATGTCGACGGTGAGCATGGAGATCATCACGAAGTAGCCGCGCCGGCTGGCCGCCGTGATCATGCCGTGCATGGCCACCGAGAGGTAGGGGTCGTGGAAGACCGCCTCGGACATCATGCTGGGCACCAGCACGCCAATGCTGTGGGTGCGGTTGCTGGCCAGGCTGCGCGCCGCCGCGCGGGGCGCGTAGTTGTGCTCCTGGATGACCTGCATGACCCGCTCGCGCACAGCGGCGCGCACGTTGGGGTGGTTGTTGAGCACCCGCGAGACCGTGGAGCGCGAGACCTGGGCCAGAGTGGCAATTTCTTCAATCGTCAGCGATTGCATGGCTGGGAGCGCTCTCAACATTTTGGGTGAAAGCGCATCTATGCCCATACCGATCTGGCATGGAATAACCTAGGTAAATCCGAGCATGCTATGCTTTTAGAAAGCCAAGCACTATGCTTTAGGAAAGAACCTGCACATGCCGCATCCGCGCGGCGCTATGTCTTCACCTATTGGGAACGCTCTCAAGATTATGGCAGAGAGTATAGAAGAGCCGCCAGGTTTTGTCAAGTTGATGTTACTGTGATACCCGAAGTATAGCTTATGTTCTCCATTAAACACAAGCCCATGTTTAATGAGAAAAAACTCACTTTCCCACAGGCAGTGCGGCTAGCTGCTTGCACAGAAGGAGAGCGAGGCTGCAAAGCTGGGGGCGCTTACTTTCCCAAAACGACGGCGCGGTAGCGGTACCACGGGCTGCGCACCGCAGGAGAGGTCACATTTGACGTTGGTCTGGCGCGGATCTGACATGAGCGCGGGCGATAGTGCGTGTTGAGGAGGCGGATGCCCTGCGCGGGCAGCGCCGAGGGGCTAGCCCCTAGGAACCCCACAAGGGGGCGTCGCACCCTCCGAACCCCCAATGTTGAGCGTTCCGATGCTGCTCGCTGGCGGCTGGTGTTCGTGCATATGGCCAGTTTGCACGAGCGGCACCTTCGCCACATGGGCGGGGTGGGCTGAACGGCGCAGCGCAATTCTGCTTTGCAGGCATACCCTGGCGCGCGAGATGATGTGCACGATCGCACCCACATGCTCTGCGCAGAAATGTGATTGCCTCGTAGGGCGTGCTATACTACCCCCTACGAGGCATATCAAAGCTACCTATGGCACCAAGACGAACACAACGACGCTGGCCACAGTCGGCCATCGACCACGCCTGGCGCTGGTTTCTGCTGGCGCTCAAGCTAGGGGCCGTGCTGGCGCTGCTGGCCGCGATCGCCGCCATGGCCGGGGGCGCGTGGCTCTACCGCACCTACGCCAGCGATCTGCCCGAGCCTTCCGAGATCAGCCTGCGCCGCCCGGCGGAGACCACCAAGATCTACGCCCGCGACGGCACCACCCTGCTCTACGAGCTGGTCGACCCGCAGGGCGAGCGCCGCACGGTGGTGCCCTTCGCCGACATCCCGCTGACCCTGCGGCGCGCCACTGTGGCCGTAGAGGACGCCAGCTTCTACCAGAACCCCGGTGTCGACTTTAAGGCGATCGTGCGCGCCTTCGTGCAGAACCAGCGCAGCGACTCGATCGTGAGCGGCGCGTCCACCATCACCCAGCAGCTGGTGCGCAACATCCTGCTGCCCCCCGAGGAGCGCACCCAGCTGACCATGGAGCGCAAGATCCGCGAGGCCTTCCTGGCCTTCCGGGTCTCGCGCGAGTACAGCAAAGATCAGGTGCTGGGCCGCTACCTCAACGAGGTCTACTACGGCCACCAGGCCTACGGCGTGGAGGCGGCGGCCCAGATGTACTTCGGCAAGCCGGTGGCCCAGCTGAACGACGCCGAGTCGACCATGCTGGCTGGGCTGCCGCAGTCGCCCACCACCTACGACCCCTTCAACAACTACCAGGCCGCCAAGGCCCGCCAGCGCGTGGTGCTCGATCAGATGGTGCGCACCGGCGCGCTCTCCGCCGAGGCGGCCAAGGGCATCTACAACACGCCGCTGAAGCTGGTCGCGCCGCGCAGCGACATCCTGGCCCCGCACTTCGTGTTCTACGTGCGCCAGCTGCTGGAGGAGCGCTACGGCCCCGACGCGCTCTACCGCGGCGGGCTGAAGGTGGTAACATCGCTCGATGTGGGGATGCAGAACAAGGCCCAGCAGATCGTGGCCGACCGCGTGGTGAACGGGGTGGATGGCGAGCGCCCGCTGCGCAGCCGCAACGCCACCAACGCCGGCGCGATCATGCTCTCCGCCGACAACGAGATCCTGGCCATGGTGGGCAGCGTGGACTACAACGACGAGGCGATCAACGGGCAGGTGAATGTGACCCTGGCGCTGCGCCAGCCCGGCTCGGCGCTCAAGCCGATCATCTACGCCGCCGCGCTGCAGCGGGGCTGGACGCCCGCCACCGTGCTGTGGGACGAGCCGACCGAGTTCAAGCTGGGCGACGGCGCGGTGTACGCGCCCGTGAACTACGACAACAGCTTCCACGGCCCGCAGCGCGTGCGCATGGCGCTGGCCAACTCGCTCAACATCCCGGCGGTGCAGACGCTGGACTTCGTGGGTATCAACGCCTTCGTGCAGCAGGCCCACGACCTGGGCATCACCACGCTGAACGACCCCAGCCGCTTTGGGCTGGCCATGGCGCTCGGCTCGAACGAGGTGCGGCTGCTAGACCTGACCAATGTGTACAGCACCTTCCGCGACGCGGGCAAGATGCGCCAGCCGGTGGCCATCCTGCGCGTCACCGACTCGCGCGGGGCGGTGCTGGACAGCGGCGCGAGCCGCCCCACACGCCAGGCGCTGGGGGCGCAGGGCGAGCAGGTGGCCTACCTGATCACCGACATGCTGAGCGACAACCAGGCGCGCTGGTTCATGTTCGGGCGGGGCAATGTGATGGAGCTTCCCGAGGGGCGGCCTGCGGCGGTGAAGACCGGCACATCCAACGACTGGCGCGACGCCTGGGCCATCGGCTACACCCCCGAGGTGACGGTGGGCGTGTGGGTGGGCAACAGCGACTCCACGCCCATGCAGGAGATCGCTGGCGTGAACGGCGCGGGCGTGATCTGGCGCGACCTGATGAACAGCTACAACGACGGCAGGCCCATCCGCGCGTTCGAGCGCCCCAAAGGCATCGTGGATGCCCAGGTGTGCGCCGACACCGGCGCGCTGGCCAGCCAGGGCTGCGCGGGCGGCACCGTGGAGGAGCGCTTCATCGCCGGGACCGAGCCGAGCCAGCAGGACTCGCAGACCCAGACGGTGCGCGTGGCGGGCGACGGCAGCTGCCTGGCCGCCTCGTACACCCCGCCCGACCAGGTGCGCATGAAGCAGTTCCCGCTCTACCCCGAGCGCTACCGCGAGTGGGCCAGGCAGCGCGGCATCCCGCAGCCGCCCACGGCCTACTGCCCGCCGCCCGCAGGCGACGCCGCAGGCAGCCTGGCCAGCATCGCCCTGCCCTCGGCCAGCGCGGTGGTGACCACCAGCCAGGTGTTTGTCAGCGGCACGGCGCGCGGGCCGTTTACGCTCGATGTGGGGAAGGGCGACAGCCCCAGCGGCTTCAGCCGGATCAACGCCGGGGCCAGCCCGATCGGCGGCGGGGTGCTGGGGGTGTGGGATGCGGGCGGCCTCGCGCCGGGCAGCTACACGCTGCGGCTGCGGGTGCGCACCCCCGAGGGCGTGGACGCCGAGACGCGGCGCACGGTGGTGGTGGCGCGGCCCTAGCCGCGCGAGACCACCAGCTCCTGCTTGATGCGCTGGGCCAGGATGCCGCGCAGCAGCGTGTTGATCGAATCGTGGAAGATCTCGACCGCCGTCTTCATCAGGTCGTAGAGCGGCTGGAGCGGCGGCGGGATCTGGGTGAAGAAGGCCGACTGGTGCTCGGCGACCAGCCGCGAGATCTCATCGGCGTGCTGCAGCAGCAGCTCGGCCAGGCTGATCGCGGCCTGATCGAGCGGCTGGCTGAGCGCCCACGGCAGCGCGCGCTGCCACTCCTCGGGCAGGCTGGCGCGGGCCTGATCGTCGGTGGAGAGCAGACGCACCTCAAGGATGCCTCGGCTGTAGGTCATGCCGAACAGCACGCGGCGGATGAGCATGTCGATCTGGCGGTTGTGCAGGATGATCTGCTCCAGCGCCTGCTGGCATGGCGCATCCAGCCGACACTGCTCCTGCAGCAGGCTGGCGATGCTCTTGATCGAGACGGGGCACTCAAGGAGGTCGTGCCCGATGATCTGCGCGAGATCGGCGATCGGTGCTTGCCAAAACTTGGCCGTCGTAGATGGATCTTCCATGGAGCACCTCTATTTTCAATGCTGGCAGATAGGTGGAGATCCTCGGGGGATGCCTGCTGCTTCAAGCGGCCCACGCGGCCTCGGGGTCTTCAGCGCCACAAGGCCCGCCTGGGGTGGCTCCTAGCGCTCCGGCAAAGTTGGTCCTACGTTTGGTTTCGAGGGCAAGCCCTCATCCGCTCGCTTGCCCTCAGTATAGCAAGAAAATCTATCTGCGCGGCAAAAAAACGCGTGCCGCAGATAACAACATATTCAGAAAGATCTCGCGATTCTCTCCGATCATACCATTCCCGCCCGCCCCGGTAAAGCAGGACTTTTTGGCAGAGTATGGGCCTATGCGTTCTCGTTCTGCAAAACGTTTTACCACCAAGACTCCAAGGAACAAAAAGACCTCATCTATCACGAAGCCACGACTCCTGCGTTGCCTTCTTGCATGCTTTCTGGAGAACGCATAGATCCTTCTTGGCAGGGTACGGGCAGAGCGCCGCGCAGGCGGGCGGCGCTAGGCTAGAAATCACCTAACGCACAATCTCACTCCCTAGCAGGCCCAGCTGCACCCGGTAGGGCGGCTGGTTCTCGGGGTGCAGCTCGAAGCGGGCGCGCTCGAACCACTGCACGGTGCGGCGCTGGCCGTCGGCCATGGACTCCTCGTGGGCCGGGCCGAGCGGCAGGCCGAACAGGGCCAGGCTCTCGGCCTCGCTGGGGCCTGCCTGCCCATCCAGCTCTAGCCCGCTGGCGCGCCAGGCCGCCAGGATCTCGCCGCAGACGTTCTGGCCGGTCTCGCGGAAGAAGCGGCAGCCGCTGGCCGCGCTGGTGCTGGGGAACTCGGACTGCCAGTCGCGGCCCAGCTGGGCCAGGCGGTCGGCCCCCAGCCTGCCCAGCAGCACATCGTAGGGGCGGGCGTTCTCGGGGTGCAGCTCCAGGCGGTTGCGCTCGAAGCGCTGCACCTGAAGCGTGGCCCCCTCCACCACCTCGGCCTGCTGCGGGCCGATGGGCAGGCCAAACACCGGCAGGCCGCCGTTCTGCTCCCAGAACTCGCGGATGCGCCCGCCAATGCAGAAGCCGGTCTCATCAAAGCAGCGCTGCTGCGGATCGGCCTGGGGCGCGGCGGTGGGCTGGGGCGCGGCGGGCTGGGCCGGGCTGCCGCCGCCCTGGTGAGCCAGCAGGATGGGCGACGGCCCCAGGCTGAGCGTGAACTGGCCGCCGCTGGCGCTGATGCTGCGCTGCGTGCCATCCGGCGCGGTGATCGTGCCGCTGGCCGAGCTGGTGGGCAGCGAGATCTGGGCCTCGCCTGGTGCCCAGAGCACATCTACCACCCCGCCGCCCACACCGAAGCGCGCGCCGTAGGCGTCGGCCCCGCTCACCGCCGTCAGATCATCCAGGTAGATCGCGCCGCTGCCCGAGGACTTGTCCGGCTCATCATCCAGCACGATCGCGGTGAGCGTGGCGGGCAGATCCAGCCGCAGGTTACCGCCGCCGCTGATCCGGTTGTAGCGCTCCACCGCGCCGCCGACGCTGGCCGAGAGGAACTGCCAGCCCACGCCCACGAAGCCCAGCCGGTACTGCAGCACCTCGCCCTGGGCATCGCGCAGCCACACCTTCAGGGCGTGGCCGCTGCCGTCGCCGTACACCCAAAAACCCACCTGGCTGGGCGAGCCGATGTCGATCGGGTCGGCGGCGGTGAACACTACGTAGTCGTTGCCCGCGCTGGGGAAGCTGTAGCGCAGCTCGCCGGATGCGCCGCCGCTGTGGGCCTGGGCCGCGCTGGCCGCGAAGGTGCCGTTCGGCTGGTTGCCGCGCTTCCAGGTGCCGAAGCGCTCGGCATCCCACACCACGCGGCGCTGGCCGAAGTCGAGCATGCCCTGGGGCGCGGCGCTGCCAAGCTGGCTGGCCATGGTGCGCAGCGCGCTGAAGGCGGGCTTGGGGTCGGCGTAGCTGGTGGTGCTGCCCGCGTAGCGCAGCAGGCCCAGCCCCTCGGATGCGCTCAGATCCTTCAGCGTGTACCAGAACAGCTTCTCCACCCCGGCCTCGCGCAGCAGGGCCATGGCCCGCACCAGGTAGCTGGCCTGGGTCTGCTCATCCACGCGGTTGCCCTTGCGGTCGCCCGCGCCGGTGGACCAGCCAAACTCGGTGGCCCAGATCGGCTTCGCGCCCAGCTTGTCGGCCAGCACCTTCACCTGGCCCACCCCGGCGGCGGCGATCTGGCCATCCTCGGGGCTGCGCGGGTCCACATAGGGGTGGATGGCCAGGATGTCGAACGCGCCCCACGCGCCGTTGTCCGCGATCGCCTTGAGAAAGCTGGTGGCCGGCTCGGGCGAGACGATGCCCGCCGAGAGCACCAGCGCGCTGGGGTCGGCCTGCTTCACGGCGGCGTACCCCGCCTTCAGCAGCGCGGCGTAGGCCGCTGGGTCGGGCGCGGGCGACCAGTAGGCGGCGTTGTCCGGCTCGTTCCAGATCTGCCAGTGGTGCACGCGATCCTTGTAGCGCGCCACCACCGCGCCCACGAACTCGGCGTAGGCTGCCGGGGTGGGCGGCGCGAACCCGCCGCGCCCGCTGGCCGATGCCCACGCGGGCGTGGGGCCGTTCAGCAGGCCCACGATCTGCACGCCGCGCTGGCTCAGATGGTTCACCCCAGCGTCGAAGAACGACCAGTCGTACGCGCCCTTGCGCGGCGCGATCCGGCTAAACTGAAAATCCTCGCGCGCCCAGCCGACCTGGAGCTGGGCCACCGCATCGGCGGCCTTGCCCATGCCCGATACGCCAGGGTAGCGGCTGGAGATATGGCTGTTGATGCCAAACGCCGAACTGGCGGGCGCGGCGGCGGGCGCGGCCTGCGCCCCCGCCAGCGGCAGCAGCGCCAGCAGCAGTAGCATAACGATAGGCAGCTTTTGTGTCACTCTGTCTCCCCTATGATATAGACCAAGCACGCCGCTATTGTACATGTGAATCGCTGGAACCTCGCGCACCACAGCGCGTATATATCTCCAGAGCGCCCGACACGGCGCATCTCTAGCGGCGAGAGACACCGGCCAGTTTGGCGCGGCGCGCAGCAGGTATCAAGAAAGGATACCACCATGGGGGCAATGCTCCTCCTCAACATGATCGGCATCTTCATCATCGTTATCGCGGTGCTCTGGATCTTCTTCCAGTTCGTCCGCTTCATCCCGAACAACCGCATCGGCATCGTCGAGAAGCGCTTCGGCGGCAAGTCGGTCAAGAGCGGCCTGATCGCGCTGAACCACGAGGCGGGCTTCCAGCCCAACGTGCTGCGCGGCGGCATCCACTTCTTCACGCCGTTCCAGTACAACCTGCACATCGTGCCGCTGGTCACCATCCCGCAGGGCAAGATCGGCTACGTGTTCGCCCGCGACGGCCAAGCCCTGGCCCCGGCGCAGACCCTGGCCTCGAACGTGGCGGCCAACGACTTCCAGGATGTGGCCAGCTTCCTGCGCAGCGGCGGCCAGCGCGGCCCGCAGCGCCAGATCCTGCGCGAGGGCACCTACGCCATCAACCTCGCCCAGTTCATGGTGATCACCGAGGAGCGTGTCTACTACCTGCCGCTCAGCCGCGACGAGGACGCCATGATCAAGCGCATGGCCGAGGTGATCAGCGACCGCGACGGCTTCGAGCCGGTGGTGATCAAGGATACCGACGACGCGGTGGGCATCGTGACGGTGCACGACGGCCCCTCGCTGGGCGAGGGCGAGATCATCGCCCCGCTGGTGGGCAACGAGCCAAGTACACCCGAGACCTACCACAACAGCTTCCAGGACCCCGAGAAGTTCCTGGCGGCGGGCGGCCAGCGCGGTCGCCAGTACCAGGTGCTGGTCGAGGGCACCTACTACATCAACCGCCTGTTCGCCACCGTCGAGCTGATCGACAAGACCGTGATCGAGGTGGGCTACGCCGGTGTGGTCATCTCCTACGCAGGCGAGATAGGGGCCGACCTCTCGGGCGAGGACTACACCCACGGCGAGCTGGTGAGCCGTGGCAGCCGTGGCGTGTGGAGCACCCCGCTGATGCCCGGCAAGTACGCCTTCAACACCTACGCCGGCCAGGTGGTGCCGGTGCCCACCACCAATATCATCCTGAAGTGGAGCCGCAGCGAGATCGGCGCGCACAAGCTAGATGAGAACCTGTCGGAGATCTCGCTGATCACCAAGGACGCCTTCGAGCCGTCGCTGCCGCTCTCGGTGGTGGTGCACATCGACTACCGCAAGGCCCCGCTGGTCATCCAGCGCTTCGGCGATGTGAAGCGGCTGGTCGAGCAGACACTCGACCCCATGGTGGCGGCCTACTTCAAGAATATCGGCCAGACCCGCACGCTCATCCAGCTGCTCCAGGAGCGCAGCGTCATCCAGTCGCTGGCCAGCGAGCAGATGCGCGAGAAGTTCGTCAACTACAACCTGGAGCTGGAGGAGGTGCTGATCGGCACGCCGTCATCCGGCAAGGGCGACACCAAGATCGAGGACATCCTGACCCAGCTGCGCGCCCGCCAGATCGCCGAGGAGCAGATCGAGACCTACGCGCGGCAGGAGAAGGCGGCGGTGAAGGAGCGCGAGCTGCGCGAGGCCGAGGCCCGCGCCAAGCAGCAGGCCGTGCTCACCCAGTCCGAGCTGTCGATCACCGTGCAGTCGAACGAGGGCAAGGCCGAGTACCAGCGCGCCCTGCAGCAGGCCGCCCAGATCCGCGCCCTGGCCGAGGCCGAGGCCGAGAAGACCGCCCGCATCGGCGTGGCCGAGGCGATCGCCATCGAGGAGAAGGTGCGCGCCTACGGCGGCCCGCAGTTCCAGGTGACGCAGCAGGTGATGACCCGCTTCGCGGATGCGATCGAGGCCGCCAAGGTCAACATCGTGCCACAGGTGGTGGTGGGCGGCGGCAGCGAGGGCGGCAGCAGCAGCCAGAACCTGATGGAGGGCCTGCTGGCCACGCTGCTGTCGGAGAAGCTGGGAGTGCCGATCAATGCGGTAGCCGATGCCAAGCCCGAGGTGTCGGCCATGCGCGAGCAGATCCTGCGCCAGCTCTCGTCGGAGCTGCCCAAGGCGGGCCAGCCGCCGGTGGCCCCGCCGCAGCCCAACGGCAGCAAGTAGCCCCGACGCGGCATCGCCGCACAAACACGACAAAGGCCCCAGGCAGTGCGCCTGGGGCCTTTGTCGTGTTTTGGATGTGTTACATAGCTGTTACATGACCTTGATGTCGCTGTGAGGATGCCATGGTATACAGGCATGTATCACCACACAAGACGATCAGGAGGAGATTATGGCACCTGTTCAAGCTAGCCGAACGCCCGCGTTCATAGAAATAGCCTCAGGAAACCCCCGCTCTTTAGGCGGGGGAGGAATGAGGCTTTACCCACATTCCTCGCTTGTACAAGGTTCCAGCGTCGCCGCATTCAGCGGCGCGGGCATCCGACGTTCACTAAAGTTTCTGGCACTCTAGGATGTACCGCTTAATCACCGATGCACTCACGTGCCCTGCGGTGCCGACGTCATAAGAAGGTGCCCACAACGTGCCAACTTTCCAGATATGGCGGTCAATCTCTGTAGGGAACTCTTGCCGCAAAACACGCGACGTTGTTCCCTTAAAGAGTTGGGCCAGTTGCGCAGGACTGAACTTTGGCGGCGCGGAAACGAATAGGTGAATGTGATCCGGCATGACTTCCTGTGCGACCACTTCAATCCCCCATCGCTCCGCAATCTCACCGAGAAGCCCTTGCAATCGTTCCTGAATCTTGCCAACAAGCACCGGACAGCGGTACTTCGGGCACCACACCAGGTGGTAGTTGATGTGGTACCGTGCTCCCGGCGTTGATTTGACATGCGTAACTTCCATCACGCTGCAACCCGAACGGCTGGCAAGCCAGCGAGTACCCGCGCTCGTGCGTGGGCGATGCGGGGAGCAAGACTGGCGAGGCTTGGCGCTTGGGTGAGTGCTTCCAGATCCTCGTCACCTTCGATGTACGCTCGAACGAACGCAACGCCGATATGACCCGCAAACCGTCCTACCTCAGTCAAGTCAACCTCAACATCGCTAGCTTTGAACGTTACACCATCAATTTCGTGATCAGGGCCTGTCCACCGCTCTACCTCTACAGGTTGCGATGTATCGCGACCAATCAAGCGGCGAATGTCAGGATGTTCAAGCAGGTAAGACAGGGCGCGCAACTCGGCAATACCGGAAGCCTTGAAATCAGCCGTTCGGTCAAGTGCATCAAGATAGCCAACCCAGCCATCTTCCGAGTCGTCAAACAGGGCCAGCTTGACCTTGCCACACACATAAGCGGTGCATTCCCGTTCGTCGTTGTGTTCGGTGGTAACTACATCCTCAGGAATGGTAGCGGGGGCTTCCTGATTGACTGCCGCCTCGCTGTGTGCGTTCTCAAGCAATTTGTACTACTCGGCGTTGCAGAGCGTTTCACCTTCGCCGTAAGGAGAGCGGCTGCCAAGATAGTTCTCGGTGCCATTGGCAAAGATGAGATAGCAGTTGTCGTCGCGGGTGATTCGGTCGTAGCGGATTGACTTTGTGGTAGAATCGGCTTGCATTGGAACTCGTCCTTCCAGTGTAGTGGCCTCGTGGGTGGTACGAACACCTGCGGGGCCGCGCTTCGTTTCTGTGCCTGTATTATAGCACAGTGTACCTACATTATATATACATGTATTGCAATATAGGTACATATGTGATATACTGCGTACAGTTACGATATACTCTTGCACAGGGGAAGGAGCAAACAGCATGCAAGGGTTTCCTATGCCTATTCGAAGTCGCGTAAAGGTACTTCTAGCGGAACGCAACTTAGATCGAACACGTTCAGGCGAGGAGTTGATTAGCGTCCGTCGGTTGTCTCGTGAGACAGGGATTACCCACTCGGCGCTCGTGAAGCTCGTAAACAACCAAAGCGAACGTGTAGACTTTGAGACGCTTGATAAACTCATGCGTTTTTTCGAGACGACGGACATTCGCGATATTCTGGAGTACACCCCCGCCGAATGAAGCTCACCGCTCAAATCCAGCTTCGCCCCACACCCGCGCAAGCCGATGCCCTCAGGCGCACGCTTGAAACGGCAAACGCCGCGTGCAACGCAATGAGCGCAACGGCGTGGGAAACGGGTACGTTCGGGCAATTCGCTTTGCACAAGCTGTGCTATGCCGATACACGGGCCGCATTCGGTCTGTCGGCGCAAGTGACGGTGCGCTGCATTGCGAAAGTTGCCGATGCCTACAAGCTGGATAAGAAGGCGCAGCGCACGTTTGCACTGCTTGGTGCCGTGGCCTATGACGCGCGCATCCTGTCGTTTAATCTCGCCGGTTCCTCGGTCTCCATCTGGACAATGGATGGGCGTCAGGCTATCCCCTTCGTGTGTGGCGAACGCCAGCGGGCGATGCTTGAACACCAGAAGGGTGAAAGCGATCTGGTGTTCAAGCGCGGTAAGTGGTACTTGCTTGTTACCTGCGAGGCAGTGCCAGCGGGAACAGAATGCGCGTCGGGCGTGTTGGGCGTTGCTCTTGGTGTGACGAACATTGCCACCGATAGCGACGGCACCATCTACAGCGGCAAGGCTATCAAGAACGTGCGTTATCGCCATCGGCGGTTGCGTGGCAAACTCCAAAAGAAGGGCACCAAAAGCGCACGGCGACGGCTTCAAGCCCTGTCGGGTAAGGAATATCGGTTCGCACGGCACGTAAACCATGTCCTCAGTAAGCAGCTTGTGGCGACGGCCAAACGCACGAAGCGGGCGATTGCGTTGGAAGATTTGACGCATATTCGCACGCGGGTTAGGGCTAGACGGTCGCAGCACGCCACGCTGCACAGTTGGGCATTCGCACAACTGCGGGCGTTTGTCACCTATAAGGCGCAATTGGCGGGTGTGACCGTCCATTTTGTCGACCCTCGGAATACATCGCGGGAATGCCCGAACGGTGGACATACCGCGAAAGAGAACCGGAAAACACAAGCCTCGTTTGTTTGCACATCGTGCGGGTTCGCTGGCCTCGCAGATGTGATCGCGGCAGGAAACATTTCCCGCCGGGCGGCTGTAAACCCGCCACACGGCTCGCGAGACGGTACTCCTACCGGGCTGGCAGGGCCAAAGCCTGCGGCTTAAGCCGTGGGTTGTTTACTGCATTCAGTAGCTCGCTGGCTGCCTTTATCTTGGAGTGCGCGATTGTACCAGCCGCCCATCTCCTGCCAGAAAAAGCTGGATTCTATGCCTTTTCATGGAGCATCGCGCTAACGTTGATCCTCGCATCTGTGGGGGTTTTCCTTGGAGATGTGAGCTATAGACAGTCGCAGAACAGATATTCACTGCTTGGGATGATTGGGGGTATGCTTGTGTTGATTCTGTTTCTTATCGGTATGTTCGCACTGATGCAGCCGCAAGCAGTTTCGCTGGATTGTGTGAGGGCCAGCCCGCTCAACAGATGTCACTTTTGAGCCTTTTGTGCGCCATCCCCGAGCACGGTACTTCTTGATGGGTGGGTGGGTGCCCTGCGCGGGCGGCGCCTAGGGGCTAGCCCCTAGGAACCCCACGAGGGGGCGTTGCCCCCTTCGATCTCCCAATTTTGGGCGTTCCCGTGCGGTCCGCAAGCGGCTGGTGTTCGTGCATATGGCCAGTTTGCCGTCGCGGCACCTTCGCCGCATGGGAAGGGTGAGATGCCGCGCCTCGATTATTGCCCATGCGGTTGAGATTGAGCTTTCGCACCCGCAATGCGGTGGGCAGGGTTTGGCACGATAGCTTGTGATATCTACTCTACCAGCCCAGATATATACTTTCCCTGTAGTGACACAAAACGACCGCTATCTAATAGCGCGCCACCACATCCACCACCACCTGCGCCGCCAGCGCATCGATCACAGCCGAGGCGCTCAGGCCCGCGCCCAGCTTGCTGATCGCATCCACCGAGAACGCCGTGGACAGCCGCGCCACCTCGGGTAGGGGCAGCCCGCGCAGGTGGCCCGCCACGATCCCCGCCACCATCGCGTCGCCAGCGCCCACCGTGCTCACCACCGCCACCTCGGGCGGCGCGGCGCGCACCGCCTCGTGCGCGGTGACGAACAGCGCACCATCCGGCCCCAGCGAGACCACCACCAGATCATCCTCGCCCACGATCAGCTCGTGCGCGGCGGCCAGGATGGCCTCCTCGGTGGCCAGCATCCTGCCGAGCAGCTCCTCCAGCTCCTGGATGTTGGGCTTGATCACCGAGGGCCGGGCCGCCAGCGCGTGGCGCAGCGGCGGGCCGCTGGTGTCCAACACCACGCGGCAGCCGCGCGACTTCAGCACGCGGATGAGGTCGCGGTAGATGCCCGCATCCACCCCCGGCGGCAGGCTGCCCGAGAGCACCGCCCAGGGCGCGTGGATCTGGCCCAGCGCGGCCAGCAGCGCCTCGGCGTCGGCGGGGCTGGGCGCGGCACCGGGGAAGTTGATGTCGGTGGTGGCGCTCATGGCCGGGTCGATGATCTTGATGCCCACGCGGGTCTGGCCATCGATGCGCACAAAGGCATCGTGGATGCGCTTCTGGGCAAACATCTGCTCGAAGGATGCCGCGTTCTCGCGGCCCAGAAAGCCGGTGACGGAGACCGTATGGCCGGCATCCGCCAGCGCGGCGGCCACATTCACGCCCTTGCCGCCGGGGTGGTCGTGCACCGACTCGGCGCGGTTGACGCGGCCAGCGGTGAAGCTGTGGATCTCCACCGTGCGGTCGATCGCGGGGTTCAGCGTGACGGTGACAACATCGCACGCATGCGGCAAAACGGGATCACTCATAGGGTCGCTCTCCCTCTCTCAAAACGGGCGCTTGGGGCCAGGCCCAAGCGCCCGCGCTCGGATGGCTAGACCGCCAGCGGAATCTGGCGCACCTGCTCGGCGGTGGCGCAGGCCAGCGCGCGCTGGGCCACGGCCTGGGCCTGCGCCATGGAGATGCCGCGCAGCCGCGCCTTCACCGTGGGGATGCTGGGGATGCTCATGCTCAGCTCGGCCACGCCCAGCCCGGCCAGGATGACCGCGCCGCGCGGCTCGCCCGCGATGCCGCCGCACACGCCCACCGGCCTGCCCGCCGCGCTGGCGGCCCGCACCACCTGGGCGATCATGCGCAGCACGGCGGGGTGGAGCGCATCCACCTGCTTGGCGAGGGTCGGGTGCAGGCGATCCATGGCCATGGCGTACTGGGTCAGGTCGTTGGTGCCCACCGAGAAGAAGTCAGCCTCGCGGGCGAACTCCTCGGCCATCATCACCACCGAGGGCACCTCCACCATAATGCCGATCTCCACCGGCGGCGCGCCCACATCCAGCCGCACCTGCTCGGCTATGGCCTTGGCGGCGCGCAGCTCGTCGAGCGTGGCCACCATGGGGAACATGATCTTGACCGGCCCCTCCAGCGCGGCGCGGTAGATAGCGCGCAGCTGGGTGCGGAAGATGTCGGGGCGCTGGAGGCACAGCCGCAGGCCGCGCACGCCCAAGAAGGGGTTCTGCTCGGCGGGCAGGTCGAAGTAGGCCACGGCCTTGTCGCCGCCGATGTCGAGCGTGCGGATGATCAGCGGCAGCCCGTTCAGCGCCGCGACCATGGCCGCGTAGGCCTGGTACTGCTCGTCCTCGCTGGGCGGCGCGGCGCGCTCCAGGAACAGGAACTCGGTGCGCATCAGGCCGATGCCCTCGGCCCCCGCCTGCACCGCCACCTCGGCGTCGGATGGGCGCTGGATATTGGCGGCCACCTCCACGCGCTCGCCATCCAGCGTGAGCGCGGGCTGGTAGCGGGTCGCGTGCTCGGCGTCGCGCAGGCGCGAAAGCTCGGCCTGGGCCTGCCGGGCCGACTCGACATCGGCGGGTGTGGGGTCGAGGTAGATCGCGCCCTGTCCACCATCCAGGATGGCCTGGGCGTCGGCGGGCAGATCCAGCAGGGCCTTGCCCGCGCCCACCACCGCCGGGATGCCCAGCGAGCGGGCGATGATCGCGGTGTGCGCGGTGGGGCCGCCCAGCGCGGTGCACAGGCCCAGGATGAGCCGGGGATCGAGCCGCGCGGTGTCGGATGGCAGCAGATCCTCGGCCACCAGGATGACGGGCGACTCGGGCAGCTGCGGCCCGGCCTGGGCGGCGGGCACCAGCAGGCGCAGCACGCGCTGGCCCACGTCGCTCAGGTCGGCGGCGCGGGCCGCTAGGCGCTCGTCGGCCAGCTGCTGCATGGCGGCCACACGCTCCTCGATCGCGCGCTGCCACGACCACGCGGCGCTGTGGCCGTCGTCGATGAGCGAGCCGACCTGGCCCGCCAGCTCGGGGTCGGCCAGCAGCGCCTGGTGGGCCAAAAAGATCGCGGCGTCGCCATCGCCAGCGCGGGCGCGCACATCCTGGTGGAGCTGGCCGAGCTGGGCGTGCGCCGCCGCCAGCGCCTGGCGCAGCGCGTCGTGCTCCTGCTCGGGCGCGGCGGGGGCATCGCGCACCACCACGCGCTGGGCGCGGTAGTGGTACAGCGGCCCCACAGCCAGCCCAGGCGACGCGGCCACGCCCTGCAGCGGGCGCAGCGCCGAGGCGGGCTGCCAGCGGAACTGCTCGGCGGCATCGGGCGCGGGCGCTGCGCTGCCGGGTGCCTCGCCCAGGCCGGACTCCACCGCAGCCTGAAGGGCGGCGACGGCATCGTGGGCATCGGGGCCAGTGGCCGAGATAGTGAAAAGGGCATCGTAGGGGATACCAAGGCGCAGGAGCGAGGCGAGCGACTTTCCATTTGCGGTGTGGGCACCGTAGGCCAGCTGGATATCGGCGGCGAAGCCGCTGGCCAGCTGAACAAACAGGGCGGCGGGCCGGGCGTGCAGGCCGTGGGCGCTGCCCATACGCACCTGCGCCGTCGCATCGCCCGCCCCCGCGCTGGCGGGCGATGCAGCGCCCGCGCGGCGGCGGCCCAGGTGCTGGATGACCACGGCGGGGTCATCGGTGCTGGCCAGCAGCGCGGCAACATCGGCGTCGGCGATCACATCCACCAGGTTGGCCAGCAGGCCCAGGTGCTCGTCGGATCGGGCCGCGATGCCCACCAGCAGCCGCACCTGCTCGCCATTCTTCCAGGCCACCCCGCCCGGCACCTGCAGCACCGCGATGCCGGTGCGGCGGATGAGGTCGCGGTGCTCGTTCAGGCCGTGGGGGATGGCGATGCCGTTGCCCAGGTAGGTGTTGGCCTGCTGCTCGCGGCCAAGCATGCTCTCGATATAGGCTGGCTCGATAAAGCCAGCGTCGGCCAGCAGCTGGCCCACCTGCCGGATGGCATCCTCGCTGGATGCGGCGGTGGCGTGCAGGCGGATCGTGGCGCTCGTCAGTTCGAGCATAGGGGGACTCCTTCGTCTAGCGGGCGCGACGGGCGCTCCAAAGCCTAGGGCCGTGGAGCGCCGGGGCGCGCCAAACCGCAGAGAGTAGATAGGGGCCGGGCAGTGCGCTAGCGCCCCGCCCTACGCGGCTTGCCCCACCGCCTGGGTGCCAGCAGCCGTCACTGGCCGCTTCAGCACAAACAGCATGGCCGTCGAGACCAGCGTGCCCGCCAGGATGGCGACGATATACATGCCCAGATTCGAGACCGCGTTGGGGATGAGCAGCACAAACACCCCGCCGTGCGGCACCTGCAGCGCGCAGCCCGAGACCATCGAGATCGCGCCAGCCACACCCGAGCCAAGCATCAGCGAGGGGATCACGCGGAACGGGTCTTTCGCGGCGAAGGGGATAGCGCCCTCGGTGATGAACGAGATGCCCAGCACTGCGGCGGCCTTGCCCGCCTCGCGCTCCTCCTCGCTGAAGCGATCCTTGAACAGGATGGATGCCAGCGCCAGCGCCAGCGGCGGGGTCATACCGGCCGCCATCACCGCCGCCATCGGGCTGTAGACCTGCGAGGCCAGCAGGCCAGTGGCGAAGGCGTAGGCGGCCTTGTTCACCGGCCCGCCCATGTCGAAGGCCATCATCGCGCCCAGGATGAGGCCCAGCACCAGCGCGCTGCTCGACTGCATGCCCTTGAGCCACTCGGTGAGCGCGCCCAGGATAGCGCTCACCGGGCCGCCGACCACGTAGATCATCAGCAGGCCCACGATCGCCGCGCCCAGCAGCGGCAGGATGAGCACCGGCTTCAGGCCCGCCAGCACGCTGGGCAGCTTCAGCACCTTGTTCAGCCACTGCACGCTGTAGCCCGCGATAAAGCCCGCGATGATGCCGCCCAGAAAGCCCGAGCCGCCCGCCGCCGCCAGCATGCCACCGATCATGCCGGGGGCCAGGCCCGGCCTATCGGCGATCGAGTAGGCGATAAAGCCCGCCAGGATGGGCACCATCAGCGCGAAGGCCGAGGGGCTGCCGATCTGGAACAGCGCCCAGCCGAGCGTGTTCTTATACTCATCGTTAAACACGTAGATGCCGCCGAAGGCGAAGGCCAGCGCGATCATCAGGCCGCCCGCCACCACGAAGGGCAGCATGTAGGAGACGCCGGTCATCAGGTGCTTGTAGGGGCCGGTGGAAGCGGCGCTACGCTCGGCCTTGGCGGCGGCCACCTGCTGCACCAGGTCGGGCGAGGCGGCGCGCGTGGTGGCCTGCTCGAAGGCGCTACGGATCACCTGCGCGCCATCGTGGATGGCGGCCTTGGTCGAGGTCTCGTAGACGGGCTTGCCGCCGAAGCGGCTCAGGTCGATCTTGGTGTCGGCGGCGATCACCACCGCATCGGCGGCGGCGATGTCGGCGGCGGTCAGCGTGTTCTGCGCGCCCACCGAGCCTTGGGTCTCGACCTTGATCTCCAGCCCGAGGCTGCGCGCGCCCTTCTGCAGGCCCTCGGCGGCCATGAAGGTGTGGGCGATACCGGTGGGGCAAGACGTGATCGCGACCACGCGCTTGGGGGCGGGCGCGGAGGGGGCAGCCGCAGGCGCAGAGGGGGCGGGCGCAGGTGCGGCGTGGCCAGGCCCTGGCACCAGCGAGAGCGCGGCCAGCAGCACGGCCTTGGTCTTGGTGATGGCCTCGCTGGTGCGCGTGCCATACACCGGCTTGCCGACAAAGCGGCTGGTATCTATGGTGTCGTCGGTGGCGAGCACCACCACATCGGCGGCGGCGATCTGGCTGGGCGAGAGCGTGCCCGATGCGCCGTCGGCATCCTGCACCTCCACCGCCAGCTCGTGACCAAGCGCAGCCGCGGTACGTCGTAGGGCTTCGGCTGCCATGGCCGTGTGGGCCATGCCACTGCGGCTGGCAGCAATCGCAACAATGCGGCTCATAACCCATCCTCCTTTGGAGATCTGCGATCAGGGTTTCTTTTACTTTCGTATACTATCACTTGTTTTTATTTTGTCAATAAAACCTTTCGCTGGCTTTCTGAGCTATGAAGACAGCGCTATGAATACAGCCTATCCTAATCACCTAAAGTCGTCTATTTTCTTCGAGCGAGGCAAACTGAGGCACAGACAAACAGTTCCCTCCACTTTCCTTGACTTTCGAAAAAGGAGATCGTACAATGTGCGGACAATGCAACCCGACAGAAAGCAACCTATGGCGCAGGGAAGTGCAATCGAGGATGTCCTAGGGGACACGCCCACACCGTTGATGCTCGACCGCAGGGCGCGGATCGCCGATCTGGTGCGCCAGCGCGGCTCCATGCGCGTGCAGGAGCTGGCCGATCTGTTCCAGGTCTCCACCGTCACCATCCGCACCGACCTGGTGCAGCTGGAGAAAGATGGCCAGCTCATCCGCGACCGCGGCGGCGCGGTGGCCCACGTGCAGCGCAGCGCCCTGGTGGCCTTCGACCTGCGCACCAGCATCAACCCCGACGCCAAGCGCCAGATCGGCCAGGCCGCCGCCCAGCTGGTGTGCCCCGGCGACACGATCATGATGGACGCTGGCACCACCGTGGTGGAGATGGCCAAGCACCTGCAGCCCGCCGCGCCGCTGACCGTGGTGACTAACGCGCTCAACGTGGCGCTGGAGCTGCGCGCCCTGCGCGATGTGCGCAGCCTGATCCTGGGCGGCACCGTCAACTACGAGACGTTTGGCACCCAGGGGCCGCTGGCCGAGCAGGATCTGGGCAATCTGGTGGTGCAGAAGCTCTTCCTCGCCGCCGAGACGGTGGATCTGGAGGCGGGCATCACCGACTCGACGGTGGAGATCGCCCAGGTCAAGCGGGCCATGATCCGCGCATCCAAGCAGATCATCCTGCTGGCCGACTCGACAAAATGGGGGCGGGTGGGCTTTATCAAGGTGCTGCCGCTGCACGCCATCCACACGGTCGTCACCGACAGCGGGCTGGACGCCGACATGCGCCGCACGCTAGAGCGCATGGGCGTGGCGGTGGTGATCGCCTAGCGCCGCACGCATCACCCGATGGCATAGCAAAGCGCCAGGGCTCTATGCCCTGGCGCTTGTCGTTTGGCGAAAGAATGTGGCTAGCGCGGCTGCTGCGCGGCTGGCTCGCCATCCTCGGGCACCCACACCACCGCATCGGCCCACACGCTGGAGCCGCCAAGCTCGGCCTGGTTGTCCAGCAGCACGCTGGCCTGCTGGCCCACCGTGTAGCTATAGGTGCCCAGGTAGGCCCACTCGTTGGCATCCACCGACTGGCTGACCGTCACCACCCGCTCGCCGTCGTCACTGGTCACGCGGTAGCGCACCTCGCGCGCGTCGTTCAGGCCGCTCAGCGCATAGGGGATGTAGGCCATCACCTGATAGCGACCGCTGCGCGGGATCACGGTGGTCCAGCGCGCCGTGGCCGGGGTTGGGATGGGCGTGGGCGTCACGGGCGTGGGCGAGACCGACGGCGTGGGCGTGGCGGTGCGCGGCGGCTCGGTGGGCAGCACCGTGCCGGGCGCGAGCGTGGGCGTGGGCGTGGGCGGGCGCTGGATGGAGGCGATCGCCAGCGCGTCGCCGCCGTAGCCGGGAACCACAGTCTTCCAGCCCTCGCCGGTGCGCGTGAAGCCCTGCGCGTCGGTGTCCACCAGCAGCACGTGGCTGGGCGGCGCGGCGCAGGGCGAGAGCTTATCGGCCCACAGCCAGGCGCTGGCGCTGCCCGAGGGGTTGCTGGCCCACGGGTCGGTGCCCTTGCCGCACCAGCCGTAGGGGTCGATGTCGCGGCCCAGGTACTGCACGCCAAAGTGCAGGTGCGGCCCCTTGGCGCAGCCGCTCTCGCCCACCACGCCCAGGGTCTCGCCCGCCTTCACCTGCTCGCCGATCTCGGCGTAGACCAGCGCCAGGTGCCAGTACATGGTGCGGTAGCCGTTGCCGTGGTCGATGATCACCGCCCGCGTGGCGCAGTTGTCGTCGGCGTTGCCCGCAAACGTCACCTCGCCATCGGCGGCGGCCAGCACCAGGTCGGGCGGCGCGGCGGCGTAGTCCCAGCCGTCGTGGCCGTCGTAGGCGAAGGCCGGGTCGGTCTCGTCGTTGCCCCAGTAGGTAGTGATCGGCGCGCCGGGCACGCGGGTGAGGAAGGGCGCGTCGTGGTCGAAGAACGAGCTGATCGGCTCCGGCCCCTCCAGCGGCCAGCGCAGGAAGGGCATCGCGGGCGCGGGCATGCCCGCCAGCGGCAGGCAGGGGTCGCCGAACATGCGCGTGTAGGTCTCGCGGTAGCGCTGCATCAGCCCCGGCAGGCCCTCCTGAGTGGTGGTGGGCGCAAGCACGGCGGCGATCACATACGCGCCGTAGCTCAGGCCCGCGTCGGGCGGGGCGGTGGATTTGTCGATGAAGGTGAAGGGCGCGCCGCTGGGGAAATCGCGCTTGGCGTAGAGGATGCGGCGCACCGCCCAGCGCACCTGCGACTGCACCCCACGGTAGCGGCCCTCATCGCCCTGGTAGCCCGCCGCCCAGCCCAGCGCGTCGGGGCTGGGGTCGGGGTTCGACACCAGGCCGCCCTGCAGCTCCAGCAGGGCCAGGATCACCTTGGGGTTGACGCTGTAGTAGCTGGTCTGGCTGTAGAGCGACTCGGCGAAGCTGTGCCGCCGATCGCCGACCGAGAAGGCCATCGTCTTTAGCCTGCCCGGCTGCGTATCGAGCCAGGCCTGGATCTGCGGCACATTGAAGCCCGGCTCGTAGGTGAGCCGCTGGCCGTCGAAGTAGGGCGCGGGCACGGGCGTCGGCGCCTCGGTGGGGATGGCGGGCGTGCGCGTGGGCGTGGGGCTGGGGGCCAGCGCCAGCGCCGAGGCGGTGGGCGTGGCCTGCGCGACCTCGGTGCCGTGGCGCTGCCAGATGATGAAGCCTATCACCCCGCTCAAGATCGCAGCAAGACCAAAGATGCTGGCAATGATCAGCCACCAGCCGCTAGCCTGCCGTGGGCGTGTGTGTCGTGTTCTTTGCATAGCGGGCGGAGTGTACCACAACTTCTGCCCGCTGTGGGCGGGCGGCGCGTCACGCCCGGGCCGATGCGCTGTGTATGATGCCCTGTTGCATCTTGGACAAATCGGTTTTTTCTTCGTGCCTTCGAGTCTTCGTGGTAAATAGGGTCGTATATTCCTTGGTGTCTTGGAGCCTTGGTGGTAAAACGTTCTGCCGAACGAGAACGCATAGACCCTGTCACGCCGACTCGCGCACCACCACCGACGGCAGCAGGTAGCGCACCGAGGTGTCGATCTCGTGGCCCTCGATCAGGCGCAGGAAGGCGGTGGCGGCCACATCGATGGCGTGCTCGACCCCCAGCCGCACCGAGGTGAGGCGCGGGCGCAGCAGGTCGCAGTACGAGAGGTCATCCACCCCGATCACCGCCACGTCGCCGGGGATGGCCATGCCCGCATCCTGGATGGCGCGCATCAGCAGCATGGCGAAGTCGTCGTTGTAGGTGAGCACGGCGTCGGGGCGTGGGCCTGCCCGCCATGTGGCCACCACACGCGTGGCCTGCTGGGCGTCGTAGGCCATATCGATCCGCTGCACCGCCAGCCCGTGCTGCTCGGCCACCTTGGCCATGCCGGTGTAGCGCTCGATGCCCAGACCATGGATGCCCGCCTCGCGCGGGACCACCGCCGCCAGCCGCCGGTGGCCGCGCCCGATCAGGTGCTCGGCGGCGCACGCGCCCACATCCTTATGGTTCACCACCAGCGTGGGGGCCAGGCGCGAGGGCTTCTCGCTGCTCAGCAGGATGGCCTTGGTGCCCGCGATCCGCAGGATCTCGATCGCGCGGCGGTTGAGGCGCTGGGCCTCGACATACAGTCCCACAGGCCGCAGCGAGGCCCAGGTGCGCGCCGCCTCGACGCCCTGCGCCAGCGGGTCGAGGTGCGAGATCACGGTGTAGCCCTTCTCGCCGATGCGCGCGGCCAGCCCCTCTTGAAACTGCACCGGCATGGGGCTGCTGGGCAGCTCGTAGCGCGGCAGCAGCACGATCTGGCTGCTGCCAGCCCGCAGCGAGCGGGCCATGGCATGCGGGGTGTAGCCCAGCGCGTCGGCGGCGGCCCGGACCTTGGCCCGCGTCTCCTCGCTGATCCGGCTATCGGCCACGCCGTTTAGCACATACGAGACGGTGGCGCGCGAGACCCCGGCGCTGCGGGCCACGTCGGCGCTGGTGGGCGGGCGGCGCGGCCCAGGCTCGGCGGCGTCCGGCGGGTTGTTGGTGTTGCTCACGCTCTTGCTTTCTTTGCTCATTCAGCGCTCATTATATGCCAAGTTCTCTCGGCTTGACAGCGCTTTCGAATCTGCGTATACTGCTTACACGTGTCACCACACGATTTCCAAACGCCTGCGAGGAACGCACCGCCATACGGCCGGTGGCCTTGCGCTGCCGCAGGCAAGAGCACCGTCGCTACACAACCATACCCAATGAATTGGAGCGTTCAACGATGAGCACGAATATTCAGCACGCGGGCACTCTCCCTGTCGAGAAAAAAGCCCCGAGCTTTGGCCGTCTGCTGTTCTCCCTGCTGTTCGCAAACGTCGCGATGTACGTGGTCTACATCAGCGTGCTGCAGATCTTCCTCCCGCAGCAGGTGGAGCTGCTCGACCCCGCAAATAAAGTTACCAACTTCGGCATTGTCTCCGGCATCAGCGCGATCGTGGCCACGGTGGCCAACCCGCTGGCCGGGGCGCTTTCGGACAAAACCCGCAGCCGCTTCGGGCGGCGCACGCCCTGGATCTTGGGCGGCGGCCTGGGCGCGCTGCTGGCGCTGATGCTGCTGGGCAATATGCAGACGCTGTTCTGGATCACCGTGGCGTGGTGCCTCGTGCAGGCCACCATGAACTGCTTCCAGTCGGCGATCACCGCGATCATCCCCGAGCGCGTGGCCGCCGAGAAGCGCGGCACCGCATCGGCGGTGGTGGGCATCGGCGTGCCGATCGGCTCGATCGCAGGAGTGGCGCTGGCCTCCATGTTCGCCCAGTCGCTGCTCACCGGCTACACCGTCATCGGCCTGATCATCGCGGTGGTGTCCTTCCTGTTCGTGGCGCTGAACCACGAGCCGCCGCTGCCCGCCGAGGAGGCCCAGCCCGCCCAGAAGCCCAGCTTCTCGCCAGGGCGCATGCTGGCCGACTTCTTCTCCAGCCTGTCGCACCGCGATTTCGCCTGGGCCTTCGCCAGCCGCGCCCTGATCATGCTGGGCTACTTTCTGGTCAGCGGCTACCAGCTCTACCTGCTGAAGGACTATATCCGGCTGGATGCGGGCCAGGACCCCGCCGCGCTAGTGGTCACGCTCACCACCATCTCGACCGTCGCGATGGTGGTCGCCACGCTGCTGGGCGGGCTGCTGTCCGACAAGCTGGGCCGCCGCAAGATCTTCGTGGGCGTGGCCGCGCTGCTGATGGCCGGGGCGCTGCTGATCCCGTTCTTCTCGCCCACCTTCGCGGCCATGATGCTCTTTAGCGCGATCAACGGCTTCGCGTTCGGCTGCTACAACGCGGTGGACACCGCCCTGATCACGCTGGTGCTGCCCGACCAGGAGAACAACGCCCGCGATCTGGGCATCCTGAACCTGGCCAACGCCGGGCCGCAGATCATCGCCCCGTTCATCGCGGCGGTCGTCATCTCCAGCCTGGGCGGCTACTCGGCGCTGTTTGTGAGCGGGGCCGCGCTGGCCCTCGGCTCGGCGGCGGCGATCATTCCGGTGCGCAGCGTGCGCTAGCGCACAGCGCGGCGATTTCTGATACACTCGCAGTATTCGGTCAACGACGACGGAGAAAACATCATGGATGAGACGAAGATCAACCAGCTGCTCGACGCGATGACGCTTGAGGAGCAGGTGGCCCTGCTGGCCGGGGCCTCGTTCTGGGAGACAGTGCCGGTCGAGCGGCTGGGCATACCGGCCATCAAGGTCTCGGATGGCCCGAACGGCGCGCGCGGCGGCGGCAGCCTGGTGGGCGGCGTCAGCGCCGCCTGCTTCCCCGCAGGCATCTCGCTCGGCTCCAGCTGGAACACCGCTCTGATCGAGCAGGTGGGCAAGGCCCTAGGCGAGGAGGCCAAGACCAAGGGCGCGACCGTGCTGCTGGCCCCCACCGTCAACCTGCACCGCTCCACGCTCAACGGGCGCAACTTCGAGGCCTACTCCGAAGATCCCTACCTGACCGCCGAGATCGGCAAGGCCTATATCGAGGGCGTGCAGAGCACCGGCGTGGGCGCGACCATCAAGCACTATGTGGGCAACGAGTCCGAGTTCGAGCGCATGACGATCAACTCGGAGATCGACGAGCGCGCCCTACGCGAGCTGTACCTGCTGCCCTTCGAGGTGGCCGTGAAGCAGGCCCACGTGTGGGCGGTGATGGCGGCCTACAACAAGGTGAACGGCACCTACGCCAGCGAGAACGCCCGCACCCAGATCGAGATCCTGAAGGACGAGTGGGGCTTCGACGGCGTGGTGATGTCCGACTGGTTCGCCACCCACAGCGTGGCCGAGACGCTGAACGGCGGCCTCGACCTGGAGATGCCCGGGCCGACCAAGTTCCGCGGCGAGCAGCTGGTGGCCGCCGTGCGCCAGGGCCAGGTGAGCGCCGAGGCGGTGCGCGAGAGCGCCCGCCGCATGCTGCGCCTGATCGCCCGCACCGGCGCGTTCGAGCGCCAGGGCGGCATCCCCGACGAGCAGGCGGTCAACCGCCCCGACCACCAGGCGCTGGCCCGCCGCGCCGCCGCCGAGGGCATCGTGCTGCTGAAGAACGAGGGCGTGCTGCCGCTCGACCCGGCCAAGATCGACAGCATCGCGATCATCGGCCCCAACGCCAAGACCGCCCGGATCATGGGCGGCGGCAGCGCCCAGGTGAACGCGCACTACCGCGTCAGCCCCTACGAGGGCGTGGCGGCCCAGGTGGGCGAGCAGGTGGAGCTGGCCTTCGCGCCGGGCAGCACCAACCACAAGCTGCTGCCGCTGCTGGGCGGCGGCTTCGTCGTCGAGTACTTCAACAGCCCCGACCTCTCCGGCCCGGTCGTCTGGCAGAGCCAGACCAGCGAGGCCGAGCTGATGTGGTTCAACGAGATCGGCCCGGGCATCAACCCGCAGCGCTTCTCGGCGCGGATCAGCGGCCAGTTCGTGGCCGAGGAGGACGGCGAGTACCACTTTGGGCTGGTGAGCGCGGGCAAGAGCCGCCTGCTGGTGGATGGCAAGCTGGTGGTGGAGAACTGGGAGCAGTGGCAGCCCGGCGACACCTACTTCGGCGGCGGCAGCGTGGAGGCGATCGGCACCCTGGTGTGCAAGAAGGGCCAGACCTACGTGCTCAGCGTCGAGTACGGCTCCACCGGCGCGAGCGGCCTGGGCATCAACGCCGTGCGCGCAGGCGTCATCCTGCCGCTGGGCGAGGACGCGATCGAGCAGGCCGCGCGGCTGGCCGCCCAGTCCGATGCGGCGGTGCTGTTCGTGGGCCTCAGCGGCGAGTGGGACAGCGAGGGTGCCGACCGCCCTCACATGGATCTGGTGGGGCGGCAGGATGAGCTGATCGCCCGTGTGGCGGCGGCCAACCCGCGCACCGTGGTGGTGCTGCAGACCGGCGGGCCGATCACCATGCCCTGGCTGGGACAGGTGGCGGGCGTGCTGCAGGCATGGTACCCCGGCCAGGAGTGCGGCAACGCGATCAGCGATGTGCTGTTCGGCGCGGTCAACCCCTCGGGCCACCTGCCCCAGAGCTTCCCGCACCGGCTGGAGGACAACCCGGCCTTCCTCAACTACCCCGGCGAGAATGGCAAGGTGCGCTACGGCGAGGGTATCTTCATCGGCTACCGCTACTACGAGAAGAAGAAGATCGCGCCGCTCTTCCCCTTCGGCTTCGGCCTCTCGTACACCAGCTTCGCCTACACCAACCTGCGCCTGAGCGCATCCAGCATCCTGCCAGGCGGCCAGCTGACCGCCACGGTGGATGTGGCCAACACCGGCGAGCGCGCCGGGCAGGCGGTGGTGCAGCTCTACGTGCGCGACCCGCAGTCGCGCCTGGCCCGCCCCGAGAAGGAGCTGAAGGGCTTCGCCAAGGTCGAGCTGGCCCCCGGCGAGACCCGCAGCGTGGCGATCACGCTCGACATGCGCTCGCTGGCCTACTACGACGACGCCCGCGCCGCCTGGGTGGCCGACGCAGGCGCGTTCGAGGTGCTGATCGGCAGCTCCGCCGCCGACATCCACCAGCGCGCCAGCTTCAGCCTAGCCGAGGAGTGGCACGAGCCAGCCAGCGCCAAATCTTCGCCTGTGAGCGCCTAGCGCTCAAGCCCTAGCCGCAAGCCTCGCCTTAGCAGCTATCTGCCATCGTTACGTGCAGATCGTCGCTGGGGCGAGGCTTTTTCTGTTACAAAAAGTGTATGATCAGCCGCTTCTTTTCTTCACACAAAAATACTGTATCCCATAGATGACACAGCATTCTTTATCGTTCGGCGATGATGATTAAGCTTCCGGCGATGGTGATTAAGCTTCCGGCGATGATGATTAAGCTTCCGGCGATGATGATTAAGCTTCCGGCGATGATGATTAAGCTTCCGGCGATGGTGATTAAGCTTCCGGCGATGGTGATTAAGCTTCCGGCGATGGTGCTGTGCGGTATACATCATACATACGCATCAAAATCTATCGTCGCCACCAAACAAAACTTGGAGCCTTCTTGGTGGTAAAAATACCCGCCCCACCCACGCTCAGAATGCACTATACTGCCGCCATGACAACCGACACCCCTCTCATCGGGAGCCAGATCGAGCGCCACGCGCAGGTCGGCTCCACCAACGACATGGTGCGCGAGCGCGCCAGGGCCGGGGCCGCCGAGGGCCTGGCGATCATCGCCGACGAGCAGACCAAGGGGCGCGGTCGCCTGGGCCGCGCCTGGGCCGCGCCGCCCGGCGGCTGCCTGCTGCTCTCGGCGCTGCTGCGGCCCACGTGGCTTCCGCCCGCCGACTCGTTCCTGATCACCATGCTGGCCGCCACCGCGCTGTGCGAGGCCGCCGAGCTGGCCGCGCCCCAGCTGCGGGCCCGGCTGAAATGGCCCAACGACCTGCTGCTGCCCGCCGCGCCGCAGCCCAACGCGCCGCTGCGCAAGGCCGCAGGCATCCTCTGCGAGCTGGCGGTGGAGCGGGGCCAGATCGCCCACGTGGCCCTGGGCATCGGCGTGAACGTCAGCTGGCACCCGCAGGGCGTGGTGGATGGCCGCGATCTGGGCGCGCAGGCCACCAGCCTGGGCGCGGCCAGCGGCCAGCCGGTGGACCGCGAGCGGCTGCTGGCCGCGCTGCTGACCAGGCTCGACGCCCGCTACGCGGCGCTGCGGCGCGGCCACCGCGAGTCGCTGTTTGCCGAGTGGCAGGGGCGGCTGGCCACACTCGGCCAGCAGGTGGAGGTGAGCATCCCCGGCGCGGGCGTGCTGCGCGGCCTGGCCGAGGGCGTGGACCGCAACGGCTCGCTCATCCTGCGCGGCGGCGACGGCCAGCGCCACACCATCACCGCTGGCGACGTGCAGGCGTAGGAGCTACTCTGCCCAAAGCGCGAAGACGCGAAAAACGAAAACTTCTTGCTATTCGTTTCTTCTACTCTTCTACCCTCTTGGTGTCTTGGAGCCTTGGTGGTAAAAACCCTCGTGCCTTCGCGTCTTCGTGGTATTCGTTCTCTTGGAACCTTCATTGACGGGCCAAAAGAGATGGGGTACACTCGCCGCAGGACGCCAATGAAGGATAAGGAAACCGCCATGGGACGTGCAGCACGAGCCAAGCGCCAGCGCCGCGAGGCAGTCGAATTTGTCAGCGGGCTGACCGCCTGCGAGGGCACCTGGCTAGAGCGCCAGCCCGACAAGGATGAGCAGCAGCGCGTGGCCGCCGCCCGCCAGGAACTGGCCAAGCACCGCGACATCGCCGCCGAGCTGGCCAAAGACGAGGACGCCGCCAACCGCTTCAGCCTGCAGGTGCTGCGCGAGGACCGCTTCGCCCCGCTCTACTTCGAGGACTGGGTGGTGGAGCAGGTGATCGACGGCCTGGGCGAGCCGCCCGTGGTCGAGAGCGACGACGACCCGGCGTTCAGCAACTACCTGCGGGCGGCGGTGCAGGGCATCGCATCCAGCCGCGTGCGCCGCGCCCTGGCCAGCCAGGCCTCGCGCCTGCTGCCTGGGCTGGTGGCCGAGGGCAAGATCCGCGAGGCGCTGGCCGTCGAGTACAACATCTTCCTCACCCTGATGAGCGAGGCGATCACACCGCTGCTAGCCCAGATGATGGTGGGCGGCCTGGCGCGCTACTACGACGCGCTGGATGGCTACGAGGATGGCAACGAGGAGCCATCGGCGGGCGAGTAGCAACATGCGAAAAGGGCCAGGGCGCGTGCCCTGGCCCTTTTCTTTGCGCTGGGCTAGAGCGCCACCCGCGCCGAGCGCTGGCGCAGCAGGTGGTCGGCCAGCACCAGGGCCAGCATGGCCTCGGCGATCGGCACCAGGCGCGGCAGCACCGTCGGGTCGTGCCGCCCGTGGATCTCGATGGTCTGCGCCTCGCCGTCGCGGTCCACCGTCTGCTGGGGCTGGGCGATCGAGGCCGGGGGCTTGGCCGCCAGTCGCAGCACGATCTCCTCGCCGCTAGAGATGCCGCCCAGGATGCCGCCGTGGTGGTTGGATGTGGTGCCGATGCTGCCGTCGGCGCGGCGCACGAACGGGTCGTTGTGCTCGGAGCCACGGAAGCCCGCCACCCCAAAGCCCTCGCCGAACTCCACGCCCTTAATCGCCGGGATGGAGAACATGGCCTTGCCGATATCGGCTTGCAGTTTGTCAAACACTGGCTCGCCCAGGCCGGGCGGCACGCCGCGCGCCCGCACCTCCACCACGCCGCCCAGCGAGTCGAGGCTGCGCCGCGCAGCGTCCACCCGCTCCACCATCTGGGCGGCCACGGCGGCGTCGGGGCAGCGCATCAGGTTGCGCTCGATCTCGGCCTCGTCGAACTCCTTGGCCTCCAGGTCGCCTAGGCGCGATGTCCAGGCCAGCACCGAGATGCCAGCGCTGGCCAGCAGCAGCTTGGCCACCGCGCCGCCCGCCACGCGCCCGATGGTCTCGCGCGCGCTGGAGCGCCCGCCGCCGCGGTGGTCGCGGAAGCCGTACTTGGCATCCCAGGTGTAGTCGGCGTGGCCGGGGCGATACATGTCCTTGATATTGCTGTAGTGGGCCGACTTGGCATCCTGGTTCCAGACCATCATGGCGATCGGGGTGCCGGTGGTGCGGCCCTCGAACACGCCCGATGCGATCTGCACCTTGTCCGGCTCCTGCCGCGCCGAGGTCATGCGGCTCTGGCCCACCCGCCGCCGGTCGAGCTCGCGCTGGATGTCCTCCTCGCCCAGCGCGAGGCCGGCGGGGCAGCCATCCACCACGCAGCCCACCCCCGGCCCATGCGACTCGCCCCACGTGGTCAGCCGAAAGATCTGCCCGAAGCTATTTCCACCCATGGTCTCTCTTGCTCCTGATCGCGACGCCGCGCCGCGTGATGGCGCTGCTTTGTGCCGATCATAGCGGCTTGCGCGGCGGGCGTCAACCGCACCTAGGCCAGTGTCTGCACCATCTGGTAGGTCTCGCGCAGCCGCTGGTCGTTTGGCGCAAGCGTGATCGCGTGTTCGAGGGTGGAGATCGCCTTTGCGCGCTGCTTGACCTGGGCGTAGGCGAGGCCTAGCGCATGCAGGTACTGCACGTTTGCCGCATCGCCATAGGCTGCCGCCTCCCACTCTTGCATGGCCGCATACCACATTCCCTGCTCTTTCAGGGCTATCCCGGTATTGTAGTGCTCAGCGGCTGTGCCCGCGCCCACCGTGTGCACAAAGCGCACCTTGCTGCCAAAGACCTTGGGGTAGCCTCGGTAGAGCAAAAACCCTTGGAACGAGATCCATAGGAAGCTGATAACGAGCACAACTAGCATCAGCACCATGATCATCGTTGAGGACGTGAGCATCTGGATATCATCGCTTTGTGCAACCATGATCACAAACTCAACAACACGCTGGAGAAAGCCAAGCGTATTCAGGCCAAGCAGAATGACGGCCACGATGAAGGCCCAGCGCCGCCGCAGGAACAGGCCGCGCGCGATCAGAATGGCGGGAAGGGATATGACGGACAAGATGATAAGCACGATAATCCTGCTGGCGCCATCCAACAGCAGATCAACCCTGCTATTCATGATTGGACCCCAAAGGAAAATCACAAACACAAAGGCGATAATCACCGGCAGCACCCAGAGAAATGCCAGCAGCGTGAGCGAGCGGCTGCCCTCCTCAGGGTTCGGCGGGGTGTGCAGCAGCATGGGGCGGCTGCACTGGGTGCACCGCCGTAGCTTGAGCGGCATCATCGCGCCGCAGCAGGGGCAGGGGGCCGCATCGCCTGCCACGGGTGCGGCAGGTGCGGGCCGCGCAACCTCGACGTCGGCCACAGCGGGCGCGGCCATCGGCTCGCTGGGAGGCGCAGCGGGCGTGGCCACCTCGGCAGCGGGCGCGGCCACCTCGGCGGCGGGCGCAGGGGTAGCGGGTGCGGCAGCCTCGGCGGGCGCGGCGGGCGCATCCGCTGGCTGGCCCACCTCGCGCGCCTGGGGCCTGCCATACTTCTGATCAAGGATGGCAATACCTTTGAGGGCATGCGGGTTGCTCGGCTCCAGGTGCAGCACATTGTCTAGGCAGACCCGCATCTCCTCGGGGTCATCCACCACGCCAGAGAGCCACAGCCAGGCCTGCGCGTTCCGCTCGTCGGTCTCAAGCACGCGCATCAGCAAGGCGCGCGCCTCCTCGCGGCGGCCAGCACGGGCCGCCGCCATCGCATCTGATAGAGTCATGTGTTTTTCTGTTTTGTCCAGACCACTGCGCCCTCGACCATGGTCAGGTCGGCGCTCACCCGATGAAGCTCGGTCGGCGGCAGGGTAAACGGGTCGTCGGAAAGGACGGCGAGATCGGCCAGCATGCCGGGGGCCAGCGCGCCCAGCCTGCCAGCCATGCCCGCCGTGTAGGCGGCCCCCGTGGTGAAGCCGCGCAGCGCATCGGCCAACGTCAGCCGCTGCTCGGGGTGCCAGCCGCCCTCGGGCTGGCCGCCCGGGCGCTGGCGGGTGACGGCGGCGTGGATGCCCAGCCAGGGGTTGAGCGACTCCACCGGCGCATCCGAGCCGAAGGCCAGCGTCGCGCCCGCATCCTGCAGGGCGCGCCAGGCGTAGGCCGTGGCGCAGCGCTCGCCCCACAGCCGGTCCGCCGTCTCGATGTCGGATGTGCAGTGGATAGGCTGCATGGATGCCACCACGCCCAGCTGCGCAAAGCGCGGGATGTCGGTCGGGTCGAGCAGCTGGCAGTGCTCGATCCGGTTAGGGATGCCGCCGAAGCTGGCGGGCGCACCCTCGGCCCGCGCCGCCGCGATCGCATCCAGCACGCGTCGGTTGGCCCCATCGCCGATGGCGTGGACGATCACGGCGATGCCGCTGGCGTTGGCCTTGCGCACCGATGCGTTCAGATCCTGGGTACTGTAGGTCTGGATGCCGGTGTTGCGCGAACCCTCGTAGGGCCGCAGCAGCTCGGCGGTCTCCGACCCCAGGGTGCCGTCGGCAAACATCTTCACGCCGCCCAGGCGCAGCCAGCGGTCGCCCAGCCCGCTGCGCAGGCCCAGCGCGATAGCCGAATCCAGCGTGCCGATATCGAGGTGCACCAGGCAGCGCAGGGCCAGCTGGCCGCGCTCGCGCAGCTGCTGGGCGGTGCGCAGCACCATGGCCCCATCGCCCACATCCAGGTAGGGTGGCACATGCACCCCGGCCATGCCATACGAGTGGGCCTCGGCGATGGCGTCGCGCACCGCAGCCAGCCGGTCCTCGTCGGTGAGCGGCGGGATGTGGCGGCGCACTAGGTCGATGGCGGTCTCGAACAGCAGGCCGGTCGGCAGGCCATCCTCGCGGCGGATCGCGCCGCCCGCCGGGTCGGGCGTCTCGGCGCTCACCTGAGCGATCGCCAGCGCGTGCGAGTTGAGCCATGCGCAGTGGCCATCCTTGCGGAACAGTAGCGCGGGGCGGTCGGGCACCACCGCATCCAGCTCGGCGGCGGTGGGCCAGCGCCCGCCCCAGCGCACGTGGTCCCAGCCGCCGCCCTGCAGCCACACGCCGGGGGGCAGCGCCGACGCCGCCCGCCCGATCTGCGCCAGCGCATCCTCGTAGCTGGCCGCGCCATCCAGGCTCACCTCGCGCCGCCGCAGCGCGTGGGCCACCAGGTGCACATGCGCGTCGGTCAGCGCGGGGATCAGGGCGCGCTTGCGCAGGTCGATCGACTCGGCCTGCGAGCCGGCGGCGGCGAAGACCTTGCCCACGCTGCCCACGGCCAGCACCCGCCCGTCGCGCACGGCGATCGCGCTGGCCTTGGGGTTCTGCGGGTCGAGCGTGTAGACCGGGCCGTTGTGAAAGATGATCGTCATTGTCGGTGCCATCTCTTTCGCAAGGCGCACTATGCCCTGCAGTGGTTCTATACGCTGCCGCAGGCACAGAGTTTCACGCAGAACGGGTTAGGCTATCGTACCCTTTTTTTCCTGCGACAGTCAAT
Source organism: Chloroflexia bacterium SDU3-3 (assembly GCA_009268125.1). Taxonomy (NCBI): domain Bacteria; kingdom Bacillati; phylum Chloroflexota; class Chloroflexia; species Chloroflexia bacterium SDU3-3. Next base: position 205,264 of record WBOU01000004.1, read on the forward strand.
AGAAAAGCGGTTAAAGAGTGCTGGGGAAAGCATACCCCATAAGCGCCAATAGTTCATGAAACGTAAAAAGCACGAGTTCAGATCAACAGGGTCTATGCGTTCTACGCAGCCTTTACGCTGGGGTAAACGGGCAACGTTCCAAGCATAGCCTATGTTTGCCCCAGTGCAGTTTGGAGTCTTGGTGGTAAAAATGTTCTGCCGAACGAGAACGCACAGGCGCTAGCACGATCGGGCAAACATTTGACAAACATGGCGAGCGATGCTATTATAGCCCGCGTTACGGGCGATTAGCTCAGCTGGTTAGAGCGCCACGTTGACATCGTGGAGGTCACTGGTTCGAGTCCAGTATCGCCCACCATAACAGCCAAAACGGGGAAGCGGGAAACTGCTTCCCCGTTTTGGCTATTATCACCCGCACGCTCTCGCACCAAAACCTCAGAGGTGTGCCTATGGGTCTCTTCCGTGTGAGCGAAAAAGAGAAGCTCCAGCTGTTCCGCGAGAACTTCCGCACCCTGATCGCCGACGGCACCTACCCGCCCGACCGCCAGCAGCTGCTCTACGCATGGTGCCAGCGCAACGAGCTCGACTGGACCGCCGCCCGCGACTACGTGCGCGAGGATGCCGAGCACCTAGTGCGCTTCCAGCTCCAGCGCATCACCCACGACCGCCAGATCGCCAAGGCCGAGATCATCGAGCTGAGCGCATTGCTGCGGCGGCTGCGGCTCTCGCCCGAGAGCGGCGCGGCCCAGCGCTTCTACGAGCTGGTGGAGCAGAAGATCAAGGACCGGATCATCGCGCGGGCGGCCTACCTTGGCTCGGCCCCCGCCGTGCAGGGATTAAAGGACGAGATCGCCAGCTACGCCCTGCCGGATACCATCTACCAGCGGCTGATCGCCACGCTTGAGCACCAGCACGAGCTGGCCCAGCTCACCAGCGGCACGCTGCCCACCATCGCGCCCAGCGTGGATCTGTATGGCAACGAGGCCTGCCACTTCGAGGCGCGCGTGGCCTTCTACCTGGGCCGCAGCCAGCAGCTCACGGCGGGCGATGGTCTGCTGGTCGTCACCAGCGAGCGCCTGATGGTGCTGGCCAGCCAGGGTGGGCAGGCCGCCCCCTGGCGCAGCGTGAGCGCCATCCAGTTCACCCCGCCCGCCACGGTCGGCTTTCGGCTGGGCAGCGCCAGCATCTCCATCCAGCACCCCAGCGCGCAGTACATCGCCACCCTGCTGGTCAACGCCCAGCGCATCTATGTGCCCCAGTCGCCCAGCCCGGTGATCGGCGGCAAGCGGCTGGCCTAGCCCGGGGCGCAAAAAAGCCCGCAGGGGAGACCCTGCGGGCCGCGCCAGCGCCGGGCCTACGCCGCGCCCACCTCGCGGGCCAGGGGCTGCGCCGCCCGCGCCGCCTGCGCGGGCAGGATGGCGTTGGCCGCCATCACCCCGGCGATCACCGCCGCCTCCACCCCGCCGCCCATCACACCCGACCCGGCCAGGTACAGTCGCTCCACCGGCGTCGTCACCGTCATGCGGCCCTGGCCCTCGGCGGGGCCGTAGATGCTGCCGCCGCTGGCCCAGGCGTAGCGCATAAACGTGCTGGGCGAGCCTTCCTGCCGATACACGATGTGCTGCGAGAGGCCAGGGATGGCCTGCTCGGCCCGCGCGATCAGCTCGTCGGCGAAGGCGCGCTTACGCTGGCTGTAGCCAGCCTCGCTGCGCTCCCAGCGCTCGACCTCCTCCTGCGGCAGCAGGCGGATGAGCGTGATGGCCGAGTGGCCTGCGGGCGCAAGGCTAGGGTCGATCTTCGAGGGCACCATGATGCCCACGCCCTGGGTCATGGTGATCGAGGCGATCTCGGGCACCATATCCACGCCGAGGAAGACCATAAACGCCGAGGTGGATGGCCGCAGCGCCGCGATCCGCTCGGCGAACGCATGCGGCAGATGCTCGCTCCCCACCAGCTCGCCGAAGGTCTTCTGCACGTCGGCGTTGGAGATCACCGCCGTGGCGCGCTCCACTGTGCCGTCGGCCAGCTCCACGCCAGTGGCGCGGCCACCCTCCACCAGCACGCGCCGCACCGGCGTGCGCAGCCGCACGCTGCCGCCGTGCTGCTCGATCACCTCCACCAGCGCGTCGGCCAGCTGCTGCGAGCCGCCCACGGGGTAGAAGCCGCCATCAAAGTAGTAGCCGAAAATCGGGGCCATATGGCGCACCTTCAGCGCGCCCTCGTCGTCGCTCAGGTAGCCGGTCAGCGCGCTGAACACCCGCTTCAGCTTGGCATCGCTGAAAAAGGCATCCAGCATCTCGCTAAACGGGCGCTCCATCCAGCGGTAGGCGTGCGGGTGAGCCTTGGGGTAGGCCAGCATATCATCCACTGTGGTGGGGTCGCCCGGCACGCCGCCGGTCTTCTCGATGTCGGCGTACATCTCGCGGTAGACCAGCTCCATCTCGCTGAAGAAGCGCGTGATGTTCTCGGCCTCGGCGGGGAAGTGCTGGCCGAGCAGCTTGGCGAACTCGCCCGCGTCGTCGGGGATCTTCAGGTGCAGGTCGCCCAGAAAGTACTCCTGGCTGTTGCGCACCCACGCTAGGCGATCCTCGATTTCGAGCATCCGCAGCAGGCTGCGCACACCGCCGCGCTCGCCCAGGCCGCTCACATCGTGCACGCCCGCGTCGAACACATAGCGCAGCCGCTCGTCGCCACGCCGCACCCCGCGCTCCCATGAGGTGCAGTAGCCGCCAGCTAGGAAGTGGTGCTCGTAGACCGCCACGCGCAGGCCGCGCTTGGCCAGCAGCGCCGCCGCCGAAAGCCCGCCCAGGCCCGCGCCGATCACGGCCACATCGGCCTGGCCCTCGGTGGCGCTGGGCGCGAAGCTGGGCGCAGGCCAGGGGTAGGGGTTCTGCGCATCCAGGTGCCGCTGCATGCTGCGCCGCGTGGCGATCGCCGGGTAGCGGCTGGAGAAGGCCAGACCCGCCACCAGGCCCACCATCGGGATGACCATGTTGGTCAGCAGCTGGTAGCCGCTGGGTAGCAGCTCGCCCGCCAGCGCCACCGCCGCGCTGCCCGCGAAGATGCCGCCCCACACCGCCGTGATCCGGCGGTTGATCGCGCGAAACAGCGGGTTATTCCACAGCGACTTGTCCCAGCTGTCGCGGGCGTACTCGTAGGTGAAGGGCGAGCCAGCCGCCAGGCTGCCCCAGGCCATCAGCGCCAGCACGCCGTTGTTCACCACCGCGCCGTGCTCCTTCAGGAAGGGCAGGCCCAGCGCCAGCGTGACCACCGCATGCACGCAGAAGTAGCCCAGCGTGATCAGCTCCATGGTCTTGGGCGACTGCCCGCGTGCCCTGCGCCAGCCCACCAGCGCCGCCGCCGCCAGCGCGCCGCCCACCAGCGCCACACCCCACATCCCAAAGCCCGAGCAGACCCAAAAGATGATCCAGGGCAGAAAGCCCACAAATGCCTGTCCCATATCAACCTTCTTGTATTATGTCTACTTATAATTCCGGCTAATCGATCGGCGGCAGGCTCAGCACACGCGCGATCGTCTCATCAAGCCACACGATCTCGTCCTGATAGCTGCGGATGCCATAGTCCAAGGTGATCTGCCAGAGCGTGCGGATGCGCTCGGGCACATCGCTAGCATTCGCATCCAGGTAGCTCTGGCCGCTGGTCTGGTAGGTATGGATGCGCTCGCGCATCATATCGCGCCGCGCCTCCAGCACCCTGGCGATCTCCTCGTTCTGCAGGCCGTGCGCGAAAAAGATCTGGATGAGCCAGGCCGATCGCACCGGCTCGGGGCGCAGCGGGGTGGAGAGCCAAGTGCGCAGCTCGGCCCGCCCAGCCTCGGTGATGTGGTACTCCTTGCGGTTTGGCAGGTCATCCTGCTGCACCAGCTCTTTCTGTACCCAACCCTTGGCCTCAAGCTCGCCAAGCGCCTTGTAGATATGGCTTTGGGTTGCAGTCCAAAAGTGCGCAACTGAATTATCGAAAAATTTCTTCAGGTCATAGCCCGTCATCGGGCTGTAGCCAAGAAAGGCGAGGATCGCATGTTCGAGCGGCATTGCTATACCTCCATGAGAGTATATCTACATAGACATACTCTCATGGAGGTATACATTTGTCAAGAGGGAATGTAAATGGAGTGCTCAGGTACTCTGAGGGCAGGTAACCCAAGCGAGCACAGCCAGAGCGGGGGTGCTATAATGCCCGCGCGGTTGCCATTTCTCAACCAAGAGGAAAGAGGGAACAACCATGCCACGCGCTCTGCGGGTGCTGACCCAAAGCCTGCTGCTGACGTGCCCGGCCTGCCAGCACGGCAATATGTTCCGCTCGGGGTTTCGAATGAATGTGCGCTGCCCGGTGTGCCACGTGGTGTTCGAGCGCGACAGCGGCGAGCTGACTGGCGGGCTGGCGATCAACGCCACGCTGACCATGGCCATCGCCATGGTGGGCGCGGGCTTCGCCTTCAGCCCCGAGGTGCCGATCATCCCGCTGGTATTGCTGCTGGCGGGGATTGTGGTGCTGTTCCCGCTGGTGTTCTACCGTCACGCGCGCGGGCTATGGGTGGGGATCCTCTACCTCACGGGGTCGATGTTCGAGGACTAGGGCGCGGCCTCGGCGAAGAGCGGCAGCAGCGCATCGGTCGGGGCGTGCTCGAAGCGCACCTCGGCAAACAGCCGCCGCAGCGCCGCCACCTGATCAGCCAGGGGCTGCTGCTCAGGCTGCCGCACCTTCCACTCGCCCCGGCCCTGCTTGACGATCAGCTCGTAGTTCGAGCGCACCACCAGCGTGTGGTCCGCCGCACCCGGCATAGCCCCAGCCGCATCTAGCGCGGCCACCAGGGCCTGGTAGATCGCGGTGGGCTGGGTGACGCCGCGCGCCACCGGCTGCGCCCCGCTGCGGCGCTCGGCACCGGCCTGCACCAGCCACTGCACCGGCCTGCCTGCGGCGGGCGAGAGCAGCGCCAGCACCCACGCCCCAGTAGGCGCGGCCTCGGGGCGGGCCGATTCAGCGCGCTGATAGGCGCGGGCGGCGGCCTGGTTGGCGGCCTCGTTCACGCGCTCGTTGCGCAGGTCGCCGCTGTGGCCGCGCACCCACTGGCCATGGATGCTATGCACCCGCGACAGCGCCAGCAGGCGCGCCCACAGCTCGCGGTTCTTCTCGGGCAGGCCTGCGCCCGCCCGCAGCCGCTCAAGCCCCTGCAGCACATACTGCGAGTCGGCCCGCAGCATCACCGCGCAGGGCTTCTTCAGCACATCTAGCCCGCCGATCACCGCGCGCAGCTCCATGGCATTGTTGGTGGTGGGCATCGGCTCCTCGCCCACCACCAGCTTCTCCTTGCCATTGGCCTCAAGCAGGGCGGCCCAGCCGCCAGGGCCGGGGTTGCCGCGCGCGGCACCGTCGGTGGTCAGGGTCACAGTGGGTAGTGGCATGCGGTATCTCGCTCCTCCGCTCTCCTCAGCCTGCTAGCGCTCGGTAAGCGGCACCACGGTGCGCGGCTCGGGGCCGGAGTACTCGGCCTTGGGTCGGATCAGCCGGTTCTCGATGATCTGCTCGCGGATGTGGGCGGTCCACCCGGCGATCCGGCTCATCGCGAAGGCGCATGTGAACAGATCCAGCGGGAAGCCCAGGGCGTAGAGCAGCGGCGCGCTGTAGAACTCCACATTGGGCGAGAGCTGGCGCTTGGTGAAGTGGGGGTGGGTGGCGATCACCTTGGCCACGGCGTCGGCCACGGCCTGCCACTGCGCGCCCTGGCCGTGGGCGGCCAGCGCGGCCACCTGGCCGCTCAGGTGGCGCACACGGGGGTCTTCGACCTTGTAGAGCCGGTGGCCCACGCCCATCAGGCGCTCGTGGCGCTCGATCAGGCCATCCACATAGGCCGCAGCGTTCTCAGGTGCGCCGATGGCCAAAAAGGTCTCCATCGCCTCCTGGTTCGCGCCGCCGTGCAGCGCGCCGCGCAGCGTGGCGATCGCCGCCACCATGCCGTCGCCCACCGTCGAGTGCGCGCTGATCGCCACACGGGCCGCGAAGGTGGAGGCGTTCAGGCTGTGCTCGGCCAGCAGCACCATGTAGGTGTTGAGCGCCTGGGTGGCCGCCGGGGTCGGGCGCTCGCCATGCAGCATCCACAGCACGTTCTCGGCGTGGCCAAACGAGAGGTCGGCGGGCACGGGCGGCAGGCCGCTGCGGGCGCGATGCCAGGCCGCGATCAGGCCTGGCATCTTGGCCGCGATGATCATGCCCAGCTGGGTCGCGCCCTCGGTGGTGAAGGGGAACTTGGGCAGACGCTGCACCAGCGCCGAGACCAGGGTGCGCAGCGCATCCATGCCGTGCCCTTGGGAAGGGATACCATAAACCGTGGCCAGATCCACCGCGTCGAGCGTGCGCAGCGCGGCCAGCTCGGTGCTGAACGCCGTCAGCTGCGCGGGGGTCGGCAGATCGCCGTTCAGCAGCAGGTAGAAAACCTCTTCGAAGCTCACGCGCTCGGCCAGATCGTGGATGCTGTACCCGGCGTAGCTCAGCTTCCCCGCCACCCCGTCGATCGCGCTCAGCGCGGTGCGGGCCACCACCACATTTTCAAGCCCCTGTGGTGCTGTAACTGCTCCCATAGTCCCTGCTCCTTTTTCGCGCCGCATGGGCGCAGCAAGATGGCCAGAAGGAACGCTTTAGAGAAAACCAGCGGTGGGAATCCAGAGGCGGCGCTGCCTCGTCCTGCTGAGCATAGCATGGCCGATTTGCATTGTCAATATATGTTGATTTACATCGATTTATATTGACAGGACCAGAGCGATTGCTATACTAAGGGCAGGAGGTGTTATGCAACTAATTGAAGACGAAGAATACGTCGATATCAATGAAGCTGTCGCACTGCTGGGTGTAAAGAAGGCGACCATCTACACCTATGTGAGCCGGGGGGTGCTGCAGTCCTACCGCCAGCCGGTGGGGCGGCGGCGGCTCTACCGCCGGGCCGATATCGACGCGCTCTGCACGATCCAGCCCGACGCCAAGCTCGAGCGCCAGCCCGATGCCAGCGCCAGCGCAGGCCCCACACCGTCAAACGATGGCGTGTTCCGCAATGTGCATCTGCCCGATGTGGCCAGCTGGGCTGGCGACCACTAGTGGCTATTTCTTCGGCTCATCCACCAGCGTCAGCAGCAGCTGGCGCAGCTGGGCAAGCCGCGTATCCATATGATCGGGGTAGAGGTAGAGATCGCCGTGGATGCGATCGAGGGTGCGGTGAAATTGGTCGATCGGGCTTTTCTGGGTGTCGTCGGCGTGGCTGGATGCGAGCGAGAGCGAGTAGTCAGCGGCGATCAGGGCCTGGTCGACACTGGGCATGTCGTTGGTGCGTAGCGCGCCCTCGGCATCGGCCAGCTGGCCGACGGCCTTGAGGGCGTAGACGGTGGTCCACAGTCGCCCATCGGCGGCGCGCAGGTCGGCTATTTCCTGGCGGGCTACCCCCGCCGCAAGCGGCGGCGAGGTGGGGGCGGGCGTGCTGGTGGGGGCGGGGGTGGCGCTGGGCGCGGCGGCAGCGCCGGGCGCGGGCAGCGACGCCGGGGCGGGGCGCAGCCAAGCAGATAGCGCAAGCGATACGGCCACCGCCACGCACGCCGTCAGCAGGTGCGGTGCAAGCAGGCGCAGCCAGCGCAGTCGCTGCGCGCGCACCGATAGGCTGGGGGAAGATTCACGCTCGGGCTGTGTCACGGTAGAAAAAAGTATGGCGCAGGGCCGGGTGGCACCTGCGCCATGCTAGCTCGAAGGCTACTTCTCGATCTGCGCCGTCAGGAGGATGGCCTGCGCGATCTCCTTCATCGACTTGCGGGTGTTCATGGAAAGCTGCTGGATCTTGCGGAAGGCCTCCTGCTCTTTCAGGCCCTGCGTATCCATCAGCACGCCCTTGGCGCGCTCCACCAGCTTGCGGGTCTCCAGCGTTTCCTGCAGGTCGTCGATCTTCTTGTCCATCTCGGCGAACTCGGCGTAGCGGGCCAGCGCGATCTCGATGGCGGGCAGCAGCTCGGCGTCGCGGAACGGCTTGACGATGTAGTTCACCACACCGGCCTCGCGCGCCCGATCCACCAGCTCGCGATCCGAGTAGGCGGTCAGCAGCAGCACCGGCGCGATCTTCTCCTCGGTCAGCACCTTGGCGGCCTGGATGCCATCGAGCTTGGGCATCTTGATGTCCATCACCACCAGGTCGGGGCGCAGCTCGCGCGAAAGGTTGATGACACTGACGCCATCGCCAGCCTCGCCTACCACGAGGTAGCCCAGGCCGACCAGCGTCTCCTTGAGATTCATTCGGATGATAGACTCATCGTCAGCAATGACGAGCCGGAGTTGTGGCTGAGCCATCGGAGATCTCCTTCTGTTTGCGCCGTCGCGCGCATCATCTGCATCGTGAACGATGGCGATGTGAAAACGCGCACGGTCGCCGATCTGGGGCGTCGGTGCACGTCAGGAATCGTTAAATCTAGTGTCGCAAGTATAGCATACTGTTTAGCTGCTGGTCAAGATTGCAGGCGATGGGCAACGCTTTAGAAAGCCTTGGCCGATGGCTTTGCAATGGCATCCACCTCGTAGGCGAACCTTGATCTATACGAACAAGTGTGCTATAATACCAGCACACAACTTCATAGCGCGGTTTTACCAACCAGAGCAACGAAACTTTAAACACGAGTAGTACACGAGGTAGAGCTATGACCAACCGCGAGATGGCCACCATCCTTTTCCGGATCGCCGCGATGCTTGCCGCCCAGCCGGGTGCCAACCCCTACCGCATCCGCGCCTACCGCAACGCCGCCTACGGCCTGCTACGCATGCGCGAGCCAGTGGCTCAGCGCATCGCCAAGGGCGAGCTGATCGGGCTGCCCAACCTGGGCAAGAGCCTCACGGCCAAAATCACCGAGCTTGCCACCACCGGCCACATGGCCTTCTACGACCAGCTGCGCGCCGAGCAGCCCAAGGACAGCCGCACGCTGCTGCTTGAGGCCGGGCTTGGCCCCGCTATGGCCCAGCGCATCCAGCAGTACCTGGGCAGCACCGACGCGGCCAGCCTGCGCCGCGCCGCCCTGGCGGGGTCGCTCCTGCATGTGCTGGGCGTGGGCCCCAAGCGCAACGCGGCCATCCTGCGCGTGCTGAGGCCACAGGCCCCGGCCTACCAGGAGCCGCTCTTCACCTGACCGATACGGATCACGACCATAGGCGTTGGGCATGCGCAAGGCGGCAGAATGTTGCCATCTTGTCATCTCGCGCTCTTGTAGCACGAATGCGACGGTGAGAAGATGCAGCAGAGAAACTTTGAACAGCTGTTTGCTGAGCTTGAAGAGGCCGAAGATGGACTACTTGATGCGACGTTGGACGACGGATCGACGGCAGCCGACACGACGCAGGCAGCAGCAGACGACAGCGAGCTATCTGGTGGGTTTCGAGCGAAGCTGGCGCTTACGCCGCGTGCCTATCAGGAAGAGGCTCTGGCTGCATGGCTAGGGCGAAATGGGCAGGGCGTGGTGGTGCTGCCCACCGGCGCGGGCAAGACCGTGCTGGCCCTGATGGCGATCGAGAAGCTGAAGCTCCAGACCCTGATCGTGGTGCCCACCATCGAGCTGCTCTACCAGTGGCGCGACGCCGTGATCGAGCGGCTGGGCGTCGCGCCCGCCAAGGTGGGCGTGGTGGGCGATGGCCGCAAGGAGCTGCGCCCGATCACGATCATCACCTACGCCTCGGCGGCCATGCCCGATGCCCCGATCGCGGGCACTGGCCTGCTGATCTGCGACGAGGCCCACCACCTCCCCTCACCATCCTATAGCACCATCCCCAAGCGCTGCGGCGCGCCCTACCGCCTAGGCGTCACCGCCACGCCCGACCGCAGCGACGGCGCGGAGGGCGCGCTCGACCGCCTGCTGGGGCCGGCGGTCTACTCGCGCACCCCCCAGGAGCTTTCCGAGCAGGGCCACCTCGCCAAGTTCAAAGAGAAGCGCATCTACGTCGACATGCAGCCCGAGGAGGCGCTGCGTTACGGCGTGCTGATGACCGAGTGGAAGTGGTTCGTGGCCCAGAACCGCGCCATGCTCTCGCGCGGCGGCGACTTCTTCGGCGAGCTGATCCGCCGCTCGGGGAGCGACCCCGCCGCCCGCGCGGCCCTGCGCGCCCACCACCAGGCCCGCATGATCGCCCTGAACGCCGAGGCCAAGCTGGGCGTGCTGGCCGACCTGCTGGCCAAGCACCAGAACGACAAGGTGCTGGTCTTCTCCGAGTACAACCTGCTGGTCGACACCGTCAGCCGCGAGCTGGCGCTGCCCTCGATCACCTACCGCACTGCGGCGGATGAGCGCAAGCGCGCGCTCCAAGCCTTCCGCAGCGGTGCCTACTCCAAGCTGGTGGCGGGCCGCGTGCTGAACGAGGGTGTGGATGTGCCCGACGCCAACGTGGCGATCGTGCTGAGCGGCAACAGCACCGCCCGCGAGCACATCCAGCGGCTCGGGCGCGTCATCCGCCCCAAGCAGAGCGAGGCCGTGCTGTACGAGCTGGTGACCCGCAACACCAGCGAGGTGGGCGCGTCGCGCAAGCGGCGGCAGGGCAGCGCCCCCAAGGGCAAGCGCACTATCCAGGGCGGCGCGTAGCGCCCTGCTCCTAGGTGAAACCAATGGCATTTACCACATCCGAGTTCAAGAAGACCACGCGCCGCAGCGATGGCGCGCGCCAGATCTACCCCTACCAGATCCGCGACGAGCGCTACACCGCCGCGATCAGCTACGCCATCGCCTACTACGAGCGCATGGTCGGCAAGCGCCGCGCCACCTTCGAGGCCGACACCCTGCTGGAGTTCTTCGGCGACGCCAAGCTGGCGCGCGGCCTGGTGGCCTGCCTGGGGCGCAGCTACGTGTGGCGCGAGCGCTCGTTCGCCGATGCCTTCGGGCCGGAGGCCGCGCAGCTGCTGTGGGCCATCGGCCTGCGCACCCCCGCCGACCTGCGCGCCAGGCTCTACGGCCTGGCCAACGGGCGCTACCACGGCTTCCTGCTGCCCGCGCAGCGCCCCGAGGCGCTCGATCTGCTGTGCGCCCAGTTCGCCGCCGAGGTAGCCGAGGCCCGGGGCGCGGCGCTGGGCTTCACCGCCGCGCAGCTTGAGCTGGGCCTGACCCTCGACAGCGAGGGCGAGCGCGTGCTGGTGCGGCAGGGCCCCGCGCCCACCGCCGACGAGATCGTGGCCCGCTACAACTACCACTCGCTGGAGACCGCGCTCTGCCACACCGAGCAGCTGCGCCTGCGCCTGCGCGGCCCGATCTGGAACATCGTGCGCAGCGCCCACAACCTGGCGCGGCGCTACCGCGTGCGCTACACCGTCGGCGCGGTGCGCACGCTGTTCGACGAGAGCGTGGAGCTGGTGCTGCACGGCCAGCGCGACGCCATGGGCAGCTGGCTGCGCACCGGGCGGCGCGTGGTGCGCGTGCTGCTGCGGCTGCTGGCCGCCCACCCCGACAGCCTCGCCGACGGCGAGGCCGCCATCCACATGGGCGGGCAGTCGCTACTGCTGAAGATCGATCGGCGCGTGCTGGATGTGCTGGGGGTGGCCGCGCGGCTGGAGCCGGACGCCAGCGAGCCGTGGGAGGAGGATGCGATCGAGCTGTTCCGCAAGGCCTGGGGCCGGGCCTATGTGCGCGGGCGCACCGACGGCTGGCGGCTGCGGCGCGACCCGGAGCCGCTGATCGGCGCGGGCGGCGTGGTGGTGCCCGACTTCGCTCTGGTGCGCGGCGGCGAGCGGCTGGCGCTGTGCCTCACCGCCGGGCGCGCCGCCACCGAGGCGCTGGCCCGCGACCTGGGCCAGCTGGGCAGCCGCGCCCAGGCCCTGGCCGTGGTGCCCGGCAGCGCCGCCGAGCGCCTGCGCAGCAGCCCCGCGCCCCTGGCCACCTACGAGCAGCAGCCCGCCGAGGCCATCCCCTCGCTGGTGGCCACGCTAGCCCGCCGCTACCCCCGCGACCGCGCCGCCGAGCTGACGCCCTGGCAGCGCCTAGAGCGCCAGGTGGCCGCCGAGGGCTTCGTGGGGCTGGAAGAGGTGGCCGCACTGCTGGGCAGCCCCGCCGCCGATGCGCTAGAGTCGGTGCGGCGCTGGGGTGGGGCGGGCCTGCATGTGCTGCCCGGCCTGGGCGTGTGCGCCCCCGAGGACTTGGGCGAGATACGCCAGCTGATCGACGCGGGCGAGCTGCGGCAGGCGGCGTAATCACCGTTCAGCTACTGAACAAAGACGGGGGCCTGTGGCCCCCGTTTGGCTTGGCAGCGCTAACATGATCTGTTGCCGCCGCCCGATCCCCATCGCCTACCCAGCCCACTCATTCGCGCATAGCAACATGCGGCCCCATGCTCTGTGATGCTGTGAAGGTTGCTCGCATATCCTTTGCAGAACACACAAGCGCGTGAAATGCAACGTATAGGCTCTGCCGACAGCAGCTGAAGCCGAGCAAGCGGTGCGCTCCTGGGCCTTCGTGCCTACAAACAAGCCCCAGTAATCTAGCGAATAAGCACGCTGCTCAGCCAGGTCTCGATCTCGAAGGCCCAGCGCGCCAGCGGCGTGCCAGCGGCCCACTGGCTGATCACGCTCATCTGGCCAGTGGCCAGCAGCGCGCCCATGAAGATCAGCAGCAGCCCGCTGGCCATGCTGGTGGTGTGCAGCATGATCGTGGTGCCGCCGACGGGGATCTCGAACGCGCGCCCACGGATGAAGGTCCAGAAGCGCGAGCCGCGCCCCAGCTTGCTGAAGAACGTGGCGATGATGATCAGGGGCATGCCCAGGCCCATGGCGTAGATGAACGACAGCACCGCGCCCTGCAGCACGCCAATGCCCTGCGATGCCATGAGGGTGTACAGCGCACCCAGGATGGGGCCGACGCAGGCCGACCAGCCCAGCGCGAAGGTGGCCCCGTAGAGGTACGACCCGGCGGCGCTGGCCGAGGGCCGGTCTAGCAGCTTCACACCAGTGAAGCCCTTGCCAAAGAAGCTCATCACCCCCAGGATCACCACGATCACGCCGCCGATCAGGGTCAGCTTATCCACACGGTAGATCAGAAACTGGCTGATCGCCGAGGTGATGGTACCCAGGACCACCATGGTAGTGGCCAGGCCCAGGAAGAACGAGACGGTCATCAGCACGATCCGCTCGCGGCGGGCCTGGAAGGTGAAGGCGAAGTAGGCCGGCAAGATGGGCAGTGTGCAGGGCGAGAGGAAGCTGAACACCCCGGCCAAGAAGGCCGCAGGCGCGAAGAGCAGCACGCTGCCGCCGCCCCCGGCGACGCTGCTGTCGCTGCCCAGGCTGAGGATGAGCAGCCCCACCAGCCCTAGTGCGAGCAGCGCGCCAATGCCGATGGCGCGGGCGCTCGGGCGTCGCGCAGGGGCCGGGGCCTCGGCAGTGGGCAGGGCGGAAGGCGGAAGTTCTGCGGACATAGTCTGGCTCCTCCATGTGGTATACGGCGGTATTATACCCCCGAACAGTTGTGAGCAAAAGCACAATACGCGGGAGATGAGGTTTCTTAACCACGAAGACGCGAAGGTGTGGAACGGGAACCGTCTACCACCAAGACACCAAGGTGTGGAACGGGAACCGTTTACCACGAAGATGCGAGGGCACGAAGGACGGCAAGGGGAACCGTCTACCACCAAGACGCGCAGGCGCGAAGGGATGAAAAGCTATGTATTTGCCTCTTGTCGCATCGCCTATGCGTTTTCCAACCCCAACCCATCGAGCTTACGCGAGCCATGCTGAAGCCGGAGGAGGTGTTTCTTTTGTTTCTTGGAGCCTTGGAGTCTTGGTGGTAACCATGTTTTGCTGAACGTACAGGCCCTAGCTCCGCCGATGCTCATCATTTGCCAAGCAAGCGCCGGGGTAGACCGCGCCAAAAAATGAATATGGTATAATCGGGGCCTAATTTGATACGGCAAATAATCAGCGCAAGAATCCACTGCCCTGTTTGCACTGTGGTCATTCTTGCGGGTGCTGTTCTCTCTGATATGTGGGGTATCCTCCCGCCGCACGCGGGGCGATAGCTTTAACATCACGCAACACCGACGAATTGATCGTTCACAAACCGCAGGTGGACGCCGGCGGACGAAGTAGCTGCAAGCGATGCACGCTTTGTTCCCTGCTCCGCCTGCGGTTCTTGTGTGTTCGCTGCTGCCTGGCAGCATGAGGAGGGCGCGTTGAAAGAAGGGACCGCAGTCGAACTGCGCGATGTTGTCAAGCGTTTTGGCGATGTCGTGGCAGTCGACCACGTGAGCGCGCAGATCCGCGACGGCGAGTTTTTCTCCATGCTCGGGCCGTCGGGCTGCGGCAAGACTACCACGCTGCGCATGATCGCCGGGTTCGACTACCCGAGCGCTGGCGAGATCGTGCTGCACGGCGTCTCGATCGGGGCCACCCCGCCACACCGGCGGAACGTGAACACGGTGTTCCAGTCCTACGCGCTGTTCCCGCATATGACGGTGGCGCAGAACGTGGCGTTCGGGCTGGAGATGAAGAAGGTGGCGCGCGCCGAGATCGGCAGCCGCGTGACGGCGGCGCTGGAGATGGTGCGACTCACCGGCTTCGACGAGCGCTACCCCCGCCAGCTCTCGGGCGGGCAGCAGCAGCGCGTGGCGCTCGCCCGCGCCCTGATCAACCAGCCCGAGGTGCTGCTGCTGGATGAGCCGCTGGGCGCGCTCGACGAGCAGCTGCGCAAGGAGCTGCAGTTCGAGCTGCGCGGCCTGCAGGAGCGCCTGGGTATCACCTTCATCTTTGTGACCCACGACCAGGAGGAGGCGCTGACCATGTCCGACCGGATCGCGGTGATGGACCAGGGCCGCATGCTCCAGGTCGGCACGCCCACCGAGATCTACGAGCGCCCCAACTGCCGCTTCGTGGCCGACTTCATCGGCGAGTCGAACTTTGTGGATGGCGAGGTGATCGAGCAGGTGGGCCAGGCCGCCGCCGTGCGCGCCGCCAACGGCCTGGTGATGCGCGGCTACGCCGACTTCGCCGCCAGCCAGGGCCAGCGCGTCACCGTCTCGGTGCGCCCCGAGAAGGCCTACCTGACCACCGAGCAGCCCAGCCGCGATGTGAACGTGTTCCCCGTGGAGGTGCAGCGCGTGGCCTACATCGGCAGCGACACCCGGATCGTGGTGCGCCTGGGCGACGAGCAGCGCTTCGACGTGTGGGAGGCCAACGACCGCTCGACCCTGGACCGCAGCGCCTACTGGCAGCCCGGCGAGAAGGGCTGGCTGTGGTGGCCCGAGGATAACGCGCTGGTGCTGGCCAAGTAGCCGTCTGTCTGTGTGTAGGAGCAATATGCTGTGGCAAGAGAGTCTGTTTCCTCATCCGAGCAGCGCGGGGCCGAGACCATGGCCGCGCTGCGGCGCAACGAGCGCGCCCGCCTAACCGGCCTGCTCAGCCCTGGCCTGGCATGGGTGCTGCTGTTCTTCGCGCTGCCCCTGCTGATCATTGTGCTGTACAGCTTCCTCGCCCCTGGCCGCTTCGGCGGCGTGGAGTGGGCGACCACCACCAAGAACTACCTCACGCTGTTCACCAGCTCGGTCTACCTCAACGCCTACTGGCGCTCCATCGTGATCAGCGTGCTCACCACCCTGATCACCGTGCTGCTGGCCTACCCCATGGCGCTCTTCATCGTCCAGCGCTCGCGCCGCTGGCGCACCATCCTGCTGTTCCTGGTGCTGCTGCCGTTCTGGACCAACTTCCTGGTGCGCACCTACGCATGGATGATCATCCTGAACGAGAACGGCGTGCTGAACATGGCGCTGCGCTCTATCGGGCTGCCCCCGCAGAAGATCCTCTACACCGAGTGGGCCACGCTGTTCGGCCTGGTGTACGGCGAGCTGCCCTTCATGGTGCTGCCGATCTACACCTCGCTCGACCGCTTCGACTTCCGCCTGCTGGAGGCCTCCGCCGACCTGGGGGCCGACCGCTGGCGCTCGTTCCTGCGCGTGATGCTGCCGCTGACTATGCCGGGCGTGGTGGCCGGGTCGGTGCTGGTGTTCATCCCCACCATCGGCCAGTTCGTCGTCTCCGAGCTGCTGGGCGGGGCCAAGGTCGACTACATCGGCAACCTGCTGCAGCGCCTGTTCCTGCGATCCAACCCGCCGAACTGGCCGCTCGGCTCGGCCATGGCGGTGGTGGTGATGCTGATCCTGACCATGATCATTGTGCTGTACTTCCGGGGCACGACGGAGGATGACCGATGAGCGACCCTGAGACGACGCCGGACGTGCGGCCCGTGTACAAGGCCCCCGGCCTAGAGGAGCGCGGCATCTCGTGGCGCACCTGGCTGCTGGGGGCCGAGGCCGCGCTGATGTACGTGTACCTGTTCGCGCCGATCGTGGTGCTGGTGATCTTCTCGTTCACCTCCGACCCGTTCGGCATCCGCTGGACAGGCTTCACGCTCAACTGGTACGCGAAGCTGCTGTCCAACACCCGCCTGATCGACGCGACCATCCACACCCTCACGGTGGCCACGCTCTCCACGCTGGTGGCCACCGTGCTGGGCACCATGCTGGCCCTGGCCATGGAGCGCTACCGCTTCCGGGGGCGCAGCGCCACCGACACACTGCTCTACCTGCCGATCGTCATCCCCGAGATCGTGCTGGCGGTGGCGCTGCTGTCGTTCTTCGCCTTCGCCTTCAACCTGGCCGAGTCGCTGTTCGGCATCCACATGCAGCAGGGCATGGCCACGGTGGTGATCGCGCACGTGACGTTCAGCGTGGCCTTCGTGGTGGTGACGGTGCGCACCAGCCTGCGCGGCTTCGACCAGCGCCTGGAGGAGGCCGCCATGGACCTGGGCGCGAGCCGCTTCCAGACCTTCCGCCGCGTGACCTTCCCGCTCATCCTGCCGGGGATCATCGGCGGCGCGCTGCTTGCATTTACACTCTCGCTCGACGACTTTATCATCAGCCTGTTTGTGGCTGGCCCCGGCACGCTGCTGCTGCCTGTCGAGGTCTACAACCGCGTGAAGCGCTCGGTCACGCCCGAGATCAATGCGATCTCCACGCTGATGCTGCTGTTCTCCATGGCGCTGGTGGGCCTCTCGCAGCTGGTGCAGCGCCAGAAGCGCTAGGTTTCCCCGCTCAGGGGCTATGCGTTCTGCAACACCAAGCGAGCGAGATCGGGTGCGCAATGCTGAGATGATGACGATTTGCTCTCTTTTGCCCCTTGGTGTCTTGGAGTCTTGGTGGTAAAACGCGCTGCCGAACGTGTCGGCCCTGGCTTCCCACCTGCGCACGAGGCGGCTGGCCCGCCGCTGCGGTATGCTGAACATGGTCTCTCGCGCCACACGGCGCTTCTCAGATTGCGTGTGCCCGCGCTGGGCATGAACGGAGGAACCGAATTTGAAGCGAGGCATTGTTTCCATGGGGCTGCTGCTGGCAGCCACGGTGGCCCTGGCCGCGTGCGGCGGGGCGAGCGGCGGCGCGGCCACATCCGCCACCAGCGGGGCGGCGGCCACGGGCGGCGGCACGCTCTACGTCTACACCTGGTCGGACTACACCGACCCGGCGGTGGTGCAGCAGTTCGAGCAGGAGTACGGCGTCAAGGTGGTGCTGGACACCTTCGACACCAACGAGGACATGATCGCCAAGGTGCGCGTCGGCAACTCCGGCTACGATGTGGTGGTGCCCTCGGACTACGCCGTGGACATCATGGTGAAGGAGAACCTGCTGGCCCCGCTCGACAAGAGCAAGCTGCCGAACCTCAAGAACATTCTGCCCGAGAACATGGGCCAGTACTTCGACCCCGAGAACGGCTACTCGGTGCCCTACCTCTACGGCGTCACCGGCATCGCCTACAGCAAGAAGGCCTACCCCACCCCGCCCGATAGCTGGGCCGACCTGTTCGACACGGCCAAGCTAGAGGCGGTGAAGGGCAAGGTGAGCATGCTCGACGACGAGCGCGAGACGCCCGGCGCGGCCCTGCGCTACCTGGGCAAGTCGGTGAACGAGACCGACGCGGCGGCGCTCCAGCAGGTGCAGGAGCTGCTGATCAAGCAGAAGCCCTACCTGGCCACCTACAACTCCAACGACGTGAACCGCAAGCTGGTGAGCGGCGAGTACGTGATCGCCCACGCCTACAACGGCATGGCCATCCAGGCCATCCTGGGCCTCGGCGACGAGTTCCCCGGCAGCGACGACATCGGCTGGGTGCTGCCCAAGGAGGGCGGCATCGTGTGGCAGGACAACCTGGCGATCGTGAAGGACTCGCGCAACGTGGAGCTGGCCCACAAGTTCATCGACTTCACCATGCGCCCGGATGTGGCGGCCAAGAACGCCGCGTACGTGAACTACCTGACGCCCAACGCCGAGGCCGTCAAGCAGCTGCCGCAGAAGGTGCAAGACCTCTACGCCCAGGGCTTCGCGCCAAACGACGAGATGTACAAGCGCCTAGAGCGCACCAAGGTGACGGGCAGCGACGCGTTCAGCACGCTGTGGTCGGCGGTGAAGGGCCAGTAGCCCTGCCCATTGCGGCGCGGGGCTGCCTGCGGGCGGCCCCGCGCTTTGCTTTTTGGGGAAGTGCGCCCGCCTCGTGCGGCGCGGCCTCGTCGCGCTGGTCGTGATCATGGCCAGCGTGCCGCCGCCCGCGCCTTCGCCGGATGGGCGGGGGCGAGGCCCCCGCTACCCGCGATAATTGGAGAGGATCTGCCATGAGCTTTTTTGTTGAGTGGGTGATCGCCGACCCTGCCGATGCTGCCGCTATCGCCGAATCGCTGGATGAGGAGCAGTATCCGCCTGAGGGCTGGCCATGGCTCTCGCTGCAAAATATCGGCGAGATCGATCTGATGCTGCTCGAAGCGCAGCTTCGCGGTCTGCCGATGGATGCGGTCGGCGACGGGGCGGAGCTGCTCTTGCAAGGCTCGGAAGAAGGCCCGTTTGTCTGGGCGGTCAGCCCCGAGCTGGTGGCGATCCTCGCCTCGCTCGCGCCGAGCGAGCACGAGAGCGTCGCCGCGCTCTGGCAGCAGAACGAGGAGCTGGAGCCGTGGCCTGTGCCCGATCTGGCAATTGTGCTTGGCGAGATGTGCGATTTTGCGCGGCAGTCCCAGAGTCTTGGCAGGCCAGTGCTGGCGGTCGGCGCATTCTAGCGCAGCAGCGCTCTTTTCCTTTTCCTCCCTTCGCGCCATCGCGGCACTCGTTCTCTTTTGTCCCCTTGGTGGCTTGGCGTCTTGGTGGTGAAAACCTTCGTTCCTTCGCGCCTTTGTGGTATTTGTTCCCTTCGCGTCTTCATGGTATTCGTTTTCTTTTCTTGGTGTCTTGGCGTCTTGGTGGTAAATCTCTCTAGGAGAAAACGCTATGCCCAATCTCACCTTCCTGCACACCTCGCCCGTGCACATCGAGACCTTCGGGCGGCTGGCCGCCGAGCTGGCCCCGCACATCCCCGTGGCCCATGTGGTCGACGAGGCCCTGCTGGATGCGGCGCGCGCCCACGGCCTGACCCCGGAGGTGCGCGGCCAGATCGCGCGGCGCGTGGCCCAGGCCGCCGCCCAGGGGGCCGCGCTGGTGCTCTGCACCTGCTCCACCATCGGCGGCGCGGCGGAGGAGGCGGGCGCGCTGCGGGTGGACCGCGCCATGGCCGAGGCGGCGGTGGCGGCTGGCCCGCGCATCGTGGTGCTGGCCGCGCTGGCCAGCACGCTAGCCCCCACCCGCGAACTGATCGCCAGCGTGGCCCAGGCCAGCGCCGCCCAGGTTGCCATCGCCGAGCTGCTGTGCGAGGGCGCGTGGGCGCACTTCGAGCGCGGCGATATGGCGGCGTACCACCGCGCCATCGCCGCACAGCTGGCCCAGGCCGCGCCCCAGGCCGATGTGCTGGTGCTGGCCCAGGCCTCCATGGCGGGCGCGGCGGCGCTCTGCCAGGGCATCGCCGTGCCCATCCTCAGCAGCCCCCGGCTGGGCGTGCAGGCCGCCGCGCTGGCCTATGAGCGCGCGGTCGGCGCTGGCGGCTGAAGGGCATCGCCCCATGGTGTCCCTCTTCACGGCCTTTTTGGCAACCATGCGCGGTCGGCTGCCGATGATCACCATTGTCGGCATCGCCCTCGTTCCGATGACCACGCTGCCCCGCCAAGCCGTAGGGGCGGGTCTGGTGCCCGCCCCACCGCAGCCCGCCGCAGGCATCGAACACCAACCGATGATAACGGCGCGTGGCGATGCTGATCCGCTTCGCGTGCATCGGCGTCATCGAACGCCCCTGGGATGCATACGATGGGCGCTGCGCGGGCGGGCACCAAACCCGCCCCTACGTCAATGATCGCATCGCCCGCACGAGCGGCACCTTCGCCGCATGGGCCAGGTGGGTAGGGCTGGCCCCGCGCCGTTTTAAAGCCGTTTGTTCCCTTGGAGCCTTGGAGTCTTGGTGGTAAACGGGTCTCTCGTCCCCTTCATGCCTTCGCGTCTTCGTGGTGAATCGGTCTTCGCATTCCCTTAGTGTGTTGGTGGTGAATTTTCTCGTTCCTACTTGTCAGATGCAGCCGTTGTGGGCGATAATGGCGGAGCGTATTTCTTGGGTGTCGCCCCGACGCCCCGCGCAACGAAAGGCATGAGGATGGAAGAGCTTGTGAGCCGCATCAGCGCGCAGACCGGCCTGCCGCCGGAGATGGCGCGCCAGGCCGCGCAGGTGGTGATCGATTTCATCAAAGAGCGTGCGCCGGAGCCGATCAAGGGCCAGATCGACCCGATCATCAGCAACCCGCAGTTTGGCGCGATGGCGGGCCAGGCGCTGGATGCGCTCGGCGGCCTTTTCGGCAAGAAGGACGACGACGAGAAGAAGTAGCTCGCCTGCTGCTGGCCCTGTGGGACTTGTGTGTCTTGCAGGGCTTTTGTTTGCCTTTTGAAAGAAGGCTTGCCCGCTGGTGCGGCGAGCCTTCTTTTCGCGGGTAGCTTGCGCTAGGCAGAGGGGCGCTGGAGGACTTCGGCGGCGTGCTGTGCTCGCTGCGCGAGCTGCTTAGGTGTTGAAAAGCCCATCTGTTCGCGGAAGCACGCCGCGCAAGCGCTGAATCCACATGCACCATGGGCAAATCACGCCGCCAAGCGCCTGATGCATACGGCGCTGCTGTGGAAGCTGCTTGCATAAGAGCTGAAGCGCTCTGCAATCACGGCGCAGCACGACTCACCGTAGCCGAATCTGGTTGCGCAAGCGATCAATACGGCGATGTGCGGGCAAAAAGAGCGGAGGCGAGGCCGAAAACAGCCTCGCCTCCGCTTTTCTACCGTGCCGCTGTGCTGCTAGGGGATGCGCACCTGCCCCAGGGTGGCGCTGCCCTCGGTCAGCGGCAGCGCGGCCTGCGCGCCCTCGTCGAAGGCGGCGACGGCCAGGGTGTAGGCCCCGGCGGGCAGGTCGGCGGGCAGCGCCAGGCTGCGCGTCTCGGCCACGATCTCCCCGGCCCGCCAGCGCCACACCGGGTAGAAGCCGCCCTGCGGCGCACCCGCGCTGGATGCCACCGTGGCCCCGCTGGCATCTAGCAGCCGCAGCTCCAGCGCCACCGGACGCCGGATGGGCGTCTGGGCGTGCCAGCGCAGCCGCACGGACAGCGCGCCCTCGGCCACGCCCGCGCTCTGCCAGCCATCCAGGGCCAGCACCGCGCCGAATTGGGCGTGGGCCGCCGCCACCGGCGCGCTGTCCTCGCGCCGCAGGTAGACCAGCTCGCCGCTGTGGGGCGAGAGGTTCAGCAGCTGGCCCTCCTGGGTGCGGTCGAAGCTGGCCAGGGTGCGCTCATCCACCGACACCCCGTCGAACGAGAGCCGCAGGCGCAGCTCCATGTGGCCCTCGGGCGCGGCGGCGGGCGGCGCGAAGGAGGGGAAGCTGTCGTCGTTGATGTAGCCCGAGCCGCCCAGCGTCGCGGGGTCGATCTCCACGCCCAGGTACTGATCCTTGTTCACGTCCTCGCGCGGGGCCAGCGGGTAGCGCGCCACCAGATCATCCCCGCGCAGCAGGCGTAGCTCGGCCAGCGGCAGCGTGCCCGAGATCGGGTGCACCAGCTCCAGCGCCGCCTTCAGCCTGCCATCCTCCAGCCGCGAGCTGTAGCGCACCACCAGCGGGTTGGCGCTCTCTCTGTCTAGGCTGGCGCGGCGCAGCACCGCCACATGGCCGAACTGGGCCAGCACCTCGGTGCCGGGCGGCGGCGCGCTCAGGCTGGTGGAGACCGCCACCTTGGGCTGGTGGCGGTCCATGGCCCAGCCCTCGGTGGTGGGCGGCGCGGCGGCCAGCGCGGCCATGGCGGCCTCGGCCTGGTCGCGCCGCTGGCCCAGCAGCGCCACCTGGAGCCAGTAGGCCATCGGCCCGGCGGGCGCGCCCACCAGCACGGCCTTCTCGGCGGCCTTGGGGTCGCTGGCGCGCAGCCAGCGGGCGGCCCGCACCAGGTCGGGCGTGGGGATGTGCTCGGCGGCTAGGGGCAGCGCGCCGGGGGCGCTGGCGAGCACCAGCAGCGCGGCCCCCAGCGGCGCGGCCCAGCGCATTGGCGCGCGCAGCCCGGCCAACCGGGTGAGTGCGGCCCCCACCAGCGCTGCCCCCAGCGGCACGGCCACGAACAGCATCTTGGTGCTGTGGTAGGGCGCGGCCAGGCCCAGCCGTGCGGCCAGGCCCAGCCCCGCTAGCTCCAGCAGGGCCAGCGCCAGCAGCAAGGCCAGCGTAGGCACGCGGCCCAGCGCGGCGGCCCAGCGCGGCAGCCCAGCGCCGCCCGCCGATGTGATCGCCAGCACCAGCGCGGCGGGCGCGGCCAGCAGCAGCGGCGCGAGGCCATGGAGCGTGGGGTCGGCCACCACGCCTTGGTGCTCCAGCACCAGCTGGCCAGTGCGCATGCGGGCGGGCAGATCGACAAGCACCAGGGCCAGCGTGGGCGCGAGCGCCAGGGCCAGCGCGGCGGCGCGGCCCCGCCACGGGCCAGCGCGCCAGGGGGCCAGCGCGGCCAGGGCCAGCGCGGCGGCGGGCACCGGCAGCCACAGCGGGTAGGCCGCCTCCAGCGCGGCCAGGGCTAGCCCGGCCTGCGCAGCATCCCAGGGCGTCAGGGGCTGGGCGCGGGTGGCCCAGGCGCACACCAGCAGCACCAGCAGCAGGCCCAGCATCTGGGCGTAGTAGCTGTGGTCGATGTAGGCATCCAGGAAGAACATGCGGTGGGCCAGCAGCAGCAGCGGCGCGGCCAGCCCCAGCAGCGCGCGCCAGCCCGTGGCGCCGCCAGCCTGCGCGGCCAGCAGCGCGACCAGCGCCGCGCACAGCCCGCCCAGCAGCGCCGCCGCCGGGAAGGTCGCCTCTAGCGCGGGGGTGCGGGCCAGCGCGGCCAGCGCATTGGTGAAGAAGGCGAAGCCGGGCGGGTAGGCGATCATCTCGCCCATCAGGCCGCGCGTCTGCGAGTCCAGCGGCGGCAGGCGCTGCTCGCGGGCCACCCAATCCACCAGCTGAAACTGGTGCACGGCATCCACCGAGCGACCCAGCGGCAGCAGCGCGGGCCAGGCCAGCCACAGCGAGACGCCGCCCACCAGCGCCAGGGCCAGCGCCGCCGTGGCCAGCTCGCCCGGCGCGGCCCGCCAGCGCCCGCGCGCCAGATCGCGCAGGCTGGGCAGCAGCCCCAGCGCGGCGGCGGCCAGCAGCAGCGCGGGGGCGATCGGCAGGCCCGCGCGGCCCGCCAGCAGCGCGGCCACCACCAGGGCCGCAATGGCCCCGCCGATACCGCGCAGCGCCAGCCACGCCAGGGTGGGGCGCTCGTCGGGCGGGGTTGGGGGAAGTGTAGATGTTGACATAGATCTATCGTGTGCAGAAACAGGCAGGTGCCACAAAAGCGCCATTGTAGCACGGCACGCTGGGGAGATTCACCACCAAGACACCAAGACACCAAGAAGATTCACCACCAAGGCACCAAGACACCAAGAAGATTCACCACCAAGGCACCAAGACACCAAGAAGATTCACCACCAAGGCACCAAGACACTAAGATCTCTTATAGTAAAAACGGTTTTTCTTCCCCTTGGCGTCTTGGAGTCTTGGTGGTAAAACGGATCTTTTTGTCCTTCGCGTCTTGGTGGTAAAAACGGTTCCCCGCCTTGTGAATGAGGCGCAGAATCGCAAACGGCAGTAGACTTACGCTTTGAAAGCTATTAGGTTGAACTGGAGAAAATGGTCATGGCTCTGGCGACAAAGCAATCGGATTGTGCGACACAGGCCCCGCCCACGCGGCGCGCGCGGGTGTTTCGGCTGGCGCTGCCAGCGGTGGGCGAGCAGGTGCTCAACACCTTTGTGGGCCTGGCCGACACCTTCCTCATAGGCCACCTCAGCTGGCAGGCGGCCCAGCAGCTGGGCTACACCAGCACCGACGCGCTGAACGGCGTGGGCCTGGCCAACCAGGTCGTGGGCCTGATCACCGTGCTGTTCAGCGCGGTGGGCGTGGGGGCCACGGCGGTGATCGCCCGCTCGCGCGGCTCGAAGGACATGGCCTCGGCCAACCTGGCCCTACGCCAGTCGCTGCTGATCGGCCTGGGCATGGGCCTGCTCTCTACCCTGCTCATGCTGCTGCTGGCCCCGGCCACCATGGACATGCTCGGCGCGGCCCCCGAGGTCAGGCCGCTGGGCGTCGAGTTCCTGCAGATCGCCGCGCTCTCGTTCGCGCCTGCGGCGGTGCTGTTCTTGGCCACCTCGGCGCTGCGCGGCGCGGGCGACACCAAGACCCCGCTGTGGATCATGCTGGTGGTCAACGCCATCAACATCCTCGGCTCGTGGCTGCTGATCAACGGCAACCTCGGCGCGCCCGCGCTGGGCGTGCGCGGCACCGCCATCGGCGCATCCGCCGCCCGCACCGTCGGCGCGCTCATACTGCTGGCCATCCTGCTGCGCAGCGGGCGCGGCGGCATGCGGCTCAGCTTCGACCTGCGCCCGCACGTGGAGATGATCAAGCGCATCCTGCGCATCGGCGCGCCCAGCGGGCTGGAGCAGCTGGTGTTCCAGGGCGCGATCCTGATCTTCGTGCGCTTCGTCACCGGCCTGGGCACGGTGGCCTACGCCGCCCACAACGTGGTGCTCAACATCGAGTCGCTCTCGTTCCTGCCCGGCTTTGGCTACGCCATCGCCGCCTCGGCGCTGGTGGGCTACAACCTGGGCGCTGGCAGCCCCGCCGACGCCGAGGCCGATGTCTACGAGGCCCAGATCCAGGGCACCCTGATGATGAGCGCACTAGGCGTGGTGATGATGCTCTTCCCCCACCAGCTGATCAGCCTGTTCACCCCCGACCCCGCCGTGGCCGACGCGGGCGCGAACGCCATGCGGCTGGCGGGCCTGTTCCAGCCGCTGCTGGCCGTCAACTTCATTATGTCGGGCGGCCTGCGCGGCGCGGGCGACACCCGCTGGCCCCTGATCACCAAGCTGATCAGCACCTGGGGCGTGCGCCTGCCGCTGATCATGCTGATGCTGCACCTGGGCTGGGGCCTGACTGGCGTGTGGATCGGCATGACCTTCGACTTTGGCGTGCAGGCAACCTTGGCGTGGTGGCAGTTCCAGCGCGGCAAGTGGAAGCATCAGAGGGTGTAGCCATGGTCGATCTTGCCCCCAGCAACCCCTTTGGCCTAGCCCTGCCCTCGCCCGTGATGGTGGCGGCGGGCTGCCTGGGCTACGGCGTCGAGTACCGCCAGGGCATCGAGTGGCGCGGCCTGGGCGCGCTGGTCACCCGCACCACCACCCTGCGCCCGCTGCGCGTGGCCCGCCCGCCCCGCCTGATCGAGACCGCATCCGGCCTGCTGGGCGTGGGGCCGTGGCCCAACCCCGGCATCGAGCACGTGCTCGACCGCCACGCGCCGGTGTGGGCGGGCATGCCCATGCCGGTCATCCTCAGCATTGCGGGCAGCGCCCACGAGTGCGGCCAGATCGCGGGCATGATCGAGGGGGTGGAGGGCGTGGCCGGGCTAGAGCTGGCCGTGCCCGAGGAGCCGGGGCGGGCCGCCGCGCTGGTGGCGGCGGTGCGGCGCAGCTGCATGCTGCCGCTGCTGGCCAAGCTGCCGCTGCTCGCGCCCGCGCCGCTGCTGGCCCTGGCCCAGGCTGTGGCCCAGGCCGGTGCCGATACGCTCACCCTGTTTGCGCCGCCCGCCGCCGCCTACCCCGACCCGGCCACTGGCGAGCTGCTGGCTGGCTGGCTGGCTGGCCCCGCCGTGCGCCCGCTGGTGCTCCAGCGCCTGGCCGAGGTGCTGCCCCAGCTCACCCTGCCGGTGGCGGCCTGCGGCGGCGTGACCAGCGCGGCGGATGCCCGCCTGCTCCTAGCGGCGGGCGCGGCGGCGGTGCAGCTCGGCTCGGCGCTGCTGGCCGACCCCCACGCCGCAGGCGCGGTCGCCGCCGCTATGGCGCAGCCGTGAGCGCGCCGCTCTGCGCGTCGTGCAGCCAGCCCACCATGTGCAGGCACTCGGCGGCCAGATCGTGGGCCAGCGCCGGGTCGGCGGCCAGGAACGGCAGGATGTAGCGGCTGTCGACCGCCTCCACCTCGGCGGTGGCGATAAAGCTGGGCGGCGGGCACAGCCGCGCCACGCCGCTGGTGTAGCGCGTGTGCCAGCTGGCCGCAGGCGGCTCGCCCGCGAACCCCGTGAGCGACACCAGCACGCTGGCCGTGGCCTCGGCGGTGGTGCCGCCGCAGCGGCGGTGCAGCAGCCGCTCAAGCTCGCCGCTGGGCTGCGCGGCCCCGCTGGATTCGCACAGCAGCGGCGGCCCCTCGCCAGCGGGCAGCGGCGCGGGCGCGGGGAACAGCGGCCTGCCGTGCCGCAGCGATACCCGCCCGGTCACCGACAGGTAGGCGTAGACCCCGATGAGCAGCCCGCTCACCAGAGTCACAGGCGTGAGCCGTGGGCCGATCAGCCGCCCCAGCGGGGTGGTCGGCCCCATCAGGGCGTGGGCGCGGTGCAGCAGCAGGCTGCTTGGTGGCAGTCGGTCATCGGCGTGGTGCATGGCATTTTCGCGGGTGGTCGTTTGATCTACGTATGATGATAGCATATCCCCGTCACGGCGTTCGGTCGGGCGGGGGAAAAGCGGCACGGCGGCCAGCGGCAGGCCTTCCCGCGCTGGGCTGGATCATGGCCAGCGGCGGCTATGCGGCACCCCGCGCGGGATGGGCGAGGCCGCTTTTTTTTGCGTCGCGCTGCGGCAGCGGCCTAGCGGCCATAGGCAAGCGCCAAGGGCATCTGCGCAGCTGCCTGCTATCCTACGACAGGCGGTCGTTTTCTTGAGGGGATGGCCGCACTGCTGCCCGTCATTGCCCGCCTGTTCACATTCGTCCGCCGTCGCCTACCGCAGCCGTTGCGCATGCTAGGGCAGTTCCTCGGCATTGCCCCCGAGCGATTGCCCACAGCTCCCGAGCGATTGCCCACAGCCCCCGAGCAGTTGCCCATAGCTCCCGAGCAGTTGCCCATAGCTCCTGAGCGATTGCCCATAGCTCCCGAGCGGTTGCCCATAGCTCCCAAGTGATTGCCCACAGCTCCCGAGCGGTTGCCCACAGCTCCCGAGCGGTTGCCCACGCTCGTTTTTTGGGGTGCGCTACACGTTTGTGGGTGCTGTCGGCGCGGTGGGTGGATGCCCTGCGCGGGCGGCGCACAGGGGCCAGCCCCTGTGAACCCCGCCAGGGGGCATCGCCCCCTTGGAACCCCCAATGTTCAGCGTTCCGATGCTGCCAGTTGGTGGCTGATGTTCGTGCACAGGGCCAGCAAAACACCATAGGCACCTTCGCCGCATGGGCCGGGTGGATAAGGGGGCGTTTCTCCCTCTCGTGCTCTCGGGCCTTTGTGGTATTTGTCCCCTTGGAGCCTTGGGGTCTTGGTGGTGAAAAATCCTCGCGCCTTCGCGCCTTCGTGGTATTCGTCCCCTGCCAGAATCGCATGCTTTCTGCTACACTGTGCCTGACTGCCGCCCCGACCGATGTGGGGCGTGTGCCGAAGGAGAGGAGAGGGAGAGGATCATGCAACAGACCGCAGGCGCACCCGCCTATGTGATCGATGTCAATACCGAGAACTTCCAGCGCGACGTGGTGGAGCGCTCGCGGCAGCAGCCGGTGGTGGTGGATCTGTGGGCACCCTGGTGCCAGCCCTGCCGCACGCTCGGCCCGATTCTTGAGCGGCTGGCCGCCGAGGCGCGCGGCGCGTGGCTGCTGGCCAAGGTGAACGTCGACCAGAACCCGCAGATCTCGCAGATGTTTGGGGTGCAGGGCATCCCCGCCGTCAAGGCGGTGTGGCAGGAGCGGCTGGTGGATGAGTTTACCGGCGCGCTGCCCGAGTCGCAGGTGCGGGCCTGGCTCAAGCGCTTCCTGCCCGCCGCTACCGCCGCACCTGCCGCGCCCGCCGAAGATCTGGCCGCGCTGGAGGCCAGCGACCCGCGCGAGGCGGCGGCGCGCTACCGCGTGCTGCTGGCCGAGCAGCCCACCGACGAGCTGCGCCTAGCGCTGGGCCGCCTGCTGCTGCTCCAGGGCAGCGACGAGGCCCTGGCCCTGCTGGGCGAGATCGCGCCGGGCAGCCCCGCCCACAGCCGCGCCCAGGGCATGCTCTCCTTCCCCGAGTTCTTCCTGGCCGCCACCGACGCCGCAGCCGAAGGCCCCAGCGGCGCGGCCTACGCCCAGGCCGCCGCCGACGCGCGGGCGGGCCGCCACGCCGAGGCCGCCCAGGCCCTGCTGGGCATCGTGGCCCGCGACCGTGGGTTCCGCGCCGACGCGGGGCGCAAGGCGCTGCTGGCCCTGCTGGCAACCCTGGGCGATGAGAACCCGCTGGCGAGCGAGTACCGCCGCAAGCTCAGCGCGTTGCTGTTCTAGCCAGCGCCTCGCGGTAGACCCGCTCCACCTCCGCCGCCATGCGCTCGCGACTGAACAGCGCATGGGCGCGGGCCTGGGCGGCGGCGGCGTAGCGCTGGCGCAGCGCAGCGTCGCCCAGCAGCGTGCGGATGGCCTGGCCCATGGCGGCGGGGTCGCCGGGCGGCACCACCAGCCCGGTCTCGCCGTGCAGGTTCACGAAGCTGGTGCCCGTGCCCAGCTCGGTGCTGACGCTGGGCACCCCGCTGGCCAGCGCCTCGATCAGGGCCAGCCCCAGCGCCTCGGAGCGCAGGTGGGCGGGCAGCACGAACACATCGGCGCTGCGGTAGAGCGTGGGCAGGTCGGCGTCGGCCACGTCGCCCGCGAAGCGCACGCGCTGGGCGATGCCCAGCGCCTGGGCCTGGGCCTCCAGCCGCGCCTGCTCCGGCCCGCTGCCCGCGATCGTCAGGCGGGCATCCACATCGCGCATCGCATCCAGCAGGATATGCAGGCCCTTGTAGTAGCGCAGCCGCCCCACAAACAGCACGTGGTCGGCCTTCCCCTGGCGGGGCGCGGCGGGCTGGAAGCGGCCCACGTCGATGCCCAGCGGCACCACCTGGCACTTGGCGGCGTGGCGGCGCAGCACCGGCGACGAGGCGATGTAGGCCGGGCTGGTGGCCATGATCGTGCGGGCGCGGCGCAGCGTCAGCCCCATGAGCGGGCGGTAGATCCGCAGGAGATTCTGCTGACGTACGATGTCGCTGTGGTAGGTGATCACCAGCGGCGCGCCGCCGGGCACGGCCAGCGCGGCTAGGTCGCCGGGCGGGTAGGGGAAGTGCAGGTGCACCACGTCGGGGCGCAGCCCGCGCGCGAAGCCCAGCATGGCTAGGCTGAGCGGGGTGGACGCCGCGTGCAGCAGCCGCGCCGCCTTGATCACGGTCAGCTGGGGATGGGGCCGCTCGATCTGGCTCTGGCCATCCAGGCTGGTCACCAGCACCGTCACGCGGTGGCCGCGCCCCACCAGCAGCTCGCCCAGGTCGCGCACGTGGTTCTCGATCCCGCCGACCACCGGCGCGTAGTCCTTATAGATGTGTACGATATGCATGCGCCCCATGGTACTCGAAAATCCTTCGACCGCTGCGGATTCTCCTGCGCTGGCGCGGCCCGCTGCGCCAGCCGTACCGCCCGCGCCCCACGGCGCAGGCAGAGGGTAGAGCGCGACCTATGGCTTTTGAAACCCAGCCCGAAGACGAGCACGATACGCCGCAGCCCGACCCGCGCAACCGCCTGAACGACCTGACCGGGCGCGAGTGGACCTACGCGCTGCGCTCGGTGCTGGCCACCCGCTACCCCACCAGCGGCGCGGCCAGCTACGCCCACGCGCTGCGCCGCGCCCACCCCTCGCCCAAGCCGCCCCAGCTGATGGCCGAGCTGATCCGCTTCTTCACCAAGCGCGGCGGGCGCGTGCTCGACCCGTTCGCGGGCGTGGGCGGCACGCTGCTGGCCTGCGCCATGGAGGGGCGGCGCGGCGTGGGCGTGGAGCTCTCGCCCGAGTACGCCGCGATCTACGCCCAGGTTTCCGCCGAGCTGGGCCTAGCGCCGCAGCAGATGGTGGTGGGCGACGCGCGGCGGCTGGCCGAGTACGAGGCGGTGCGTGCCGAGCCATTCGACCTCATCCTCACCGACCCGCCCTACGCGCAGATGATGGCCAAGCCCAAGACCGGCCAGCGCAAGAAGCGCGGCCAGGGCGAGGCCACGCCCTTCACGCTCGACCCCGCCGACCTGGGCAACCTGGCCTACGCCGAGTTCCTGGCCGAGCTGCGCGGCATTCTGGCGGGCGCGCTGCCGCTGCTGCGGCCCCACGGCTACCTGGTGCTGTTCACCAAGGATCTGCAGCCCACCCGCGAGCGCCACCACATGCTGCACGCCGATATCGTGGAAGCGCTCTACGATCTGCCCGGCCTGACCTATCGCGGCTACCGCATCTGGCACGACATGAGCCAGAACCTCTACCCGTTCGGCTACCCCTTCGCCTTCGTGGCCAACCAGGTCCACCAGTTCATCCTGATCTTTCGCCGCGAGCCTGAGGGTGCGGCTTAGCAGAATCGCAGCGGCCCGCCCCCACGAGCAGGGCGGGCCGCGCTGCCGCAGGCGCTACGCGCCCACGTACTGACGCACAAGCTCGATCAGCCTGGCCAGCTCGGCGGGCATGCGCTCGTCGCCCTCCACCGCGCTGTAGCTGTACTCCTGGCCCTGCACCACTACGCTCACAGTGTAGCTGAAGCGGTCGCAGCATGGGTTTTTGGGCTGGTAGCTGCCCGGCGCGAGCGCGGTGATGCCGGTGTCGGCCAGCTGCTGGATGAATCGGCTGGCCGCCGCCGCATCGGCCTGGACGATCTGCATGGTCTGGCCGTCGCCGCCGCCCTTCACCACCGAGCCATCGGCGCGGATGCTGTAGCTTTCATCCACCCCGGCGAAGCCCCCGCTGCGGTGCAGCCGCACGATCACCTCGTCGGCGGCGGGCGCATCGGCCTGGGCGGTGGGCGCGGCGCTTGGGATGGCGGTGGGCGATGCCGCCGCTGCGGTGGGGCTTGGTGCCGGGCTGGGCGCGGGTGCTGCGGTGGGCGCGGGCGCGGCGGTGATCTGGGCGGGCGGCGCTGTCTGGGCGGGCTGGGTGGGCGCTGGGGCGGCGCTCGGGGCCGCGCCGCAGGCGGCCAGGGCTAGGGCCACGCCCAGCAGGGCGCAGAGCTGTCGCATATCGGGGTCTCCTCTCGCTGGTGCTGCATGTACGACGCCCGCCCGCGCCCTGGGGTTCCGCAGGCGCACGGCGTGAAGAAGCCCTCTCCCCGTACAGTGTGCAGAGAGAGGGCTTCTTCACGCCATGCGAGCCGCGCCTACTGGAAGGTGGGGGCGATCTCCTGGGCGAAGCGCACCATGCCCGTGCGGTCGTAGGCCACGCGCGGGAAGTAGGTGATGACGTAGTTCGCGCCAGCATCCACCACGGCCTGCACGCGCGCGGCCACCTGCTCGGCGTTGCCCACCACCGCCTGCTTCTCTAGCTCCTCCTGCGACCAGCCGTAGAGCTTGCGGTACGGCTCGGTGGCCTTCTCGCGGTCGGCCCCGTCCTCCAGCAGCAGGATGTTCATGCTGGTGCTCTTGATGATCTCGTCGTAGTTGCGGCCCACATCGGCGCAGTGCTGCTGGAGGATGGCCAGCTTCTGGCGGATGGTCTCGGGGTCGCCGCCGCCCACGTTGCAGGCGTTGGCATAGCGCGCCACCAGCTTCAGCGTCACCTTCTCGCCGCCGCCGCCCAGCCACAGCGAGGGGTGGGGCTTGCGCACGCCCTTCGGCTCGTTGATCGGCCCGTTGATGTGGTAGTACTCGCCATCGAATTTCGGCGTGTCCTCGGTCCACATCTTCACGATCAGCTTCACGGCCTCGCGGAAGCCGCGCATGCGCTCGCGGGTCTCGGGGAAGCCGTAGCCGTAGGCCCGCCACTCGTGCTCGTACCAGCCCGCGCCCAGGCCACAGTAGAGCCGCCCGTGGCTCAGCACGTCGATGGTGGAAGCCATCTTGGCCAGCACCGCCGGGTTGCGGTAGCCGTTGCAGGTCACCATCTGGCCGATGTTCACGCGCTTGGTGTCGCGGGCCAGCGCGGCGGTGGAGGCCCAGCACTCGAACACGGCCTCTTGGGTGGGCTGGGGCACGGTGTGGAAGTGGTCGTAGAGCCAGATCGAGTCGAACGCGGGAAGCTCGTCGGCAGCCTTTGCCACTGCGGTCATCGCCTCGTACTTCTCGATCGGGTCGGCGATCTCCACCAGGTCCATCCGCCACCCTTGGGGGACGAACACGCCAAATTGCACAGCCATGGTTCTGTTCCTTTGTGTGCGAAAGTATTGGGGATGATGGTAGTCCAGCGGTGCGGCGCTGTCAATTGGGAAGCAGCGATTTGTTTACCACCAAGACTCCAAGACCCCAAGAAAAAAGGGGCGAATCCTCACGAAGGCTCGAAGATTCAATCAAGGATGAAGAATCTCCGAGCCTTCGCGTCTTCGTTGTAAAGAATCTTCGCTGAATCAAGATACGCATAGGCCCAGGGCTGCCGCCTAGATGCTGCACGGCAAGAAGGGTGCCTAGAGGCCCAGATCGCCGATGGCGCGGGCGGCGCTGCGCAGCAGCGGCTCATCGGCCTCGCTGCCGCCGATGGCGGCGATGGCCTGCGCGGTGGCGGCCACGGCGGGCGATGTGGGGGTGGCGGGCGCGGTGGCGGGCTGGGCTGCGGCGGGCGCTGGAGGGCTGGCGGGCTGCTCCGGCTCGGGCTGCCACAGCGGCGGGCGCTGGGCGGGCTGGTCGGGCCAGCCGTAGCGCTGGGCCAGGAAGCGCATGTAGCCCTGGGCGGCCTGCTCCAGGGTGTGCTGGCGGGCCACGAAGGCGCGGGCGTTCGCCCCCAGCTGCGCCGCCACGTCGGGGCGCGCAAGCAGCAGGTAGCAGTAGGCCAGCAGCAGCTCGCCCTCGCTGGCGTCGGGGTCGACCTGGGCGGCCACGTCGCGCGGCAGCTCGGTGAACGAGCCGGACGCCGTAACCAGCGTGGGGCGGCCAGCGCCCAGCAGCCGCAGCAGGCTGGCCGATGTCTCGCCCGCCGTGGGGTGGCGCAGGTTCAGGCAGATGTCCGCCGCCGCCACATAGGCCTCGAAGTCGGCCCGCTCGACATAGCCCGTCACCGTCACCGCGTCCTCCAGCCGGTGGCGCTCGATGATCGACCGCAGCGGGTAGTTGGCCGACACGCTGCCCACCAGAATGTAGCGCAGGCCCGGGTAGCGCTCGCGCAGCTCGCGCATGGCCCGCAGCACCGGCTCGATGCGCTTGTAGGGGTTGATGTGGCCGAACGAGGCCAGGATGGGCGCGCCGGCGGGGATGCCCAGGCGGGCGCGGGCGGCGGCGCGGCCCAGCGGCGCGGGCAGCGGCACACCCATGGGCACCAGCGCGCTGGGCAGGCCGGGGCGCACCTGGGCGGCGCGGTCGATCACGTGCTGGCTGTGGGCGATCAGGCCCTCGGCGGCCTCTAGCACCGGCTCGCAGAAGGGGTAGTCGAAGGCGGCATCGGTCAGCCGCCCGCGCATCATCAGCTGGGCCACGCGCTGGCCATCCGGCCCGTAGCGGCGGGCGGCCTCGGCCTCATAGGCGGCCACGTCGCGGCGCACCACGGCGGCGTAGTTCAGCATGAAGTGGTTGAGCACGAACTCGTGCAGCACCACCACGCCCGGCACGCGCCGCATGGCCGCCCAGATCGGCGCGTGCACCGGGCTGTTGCCCATGTGGTAGATCACCGCGTCGTAGGGGCGCTGGCGCTGGTCGCGCTCCAGCTGGGGCAGCGGGCGCAGCGGCAGCTGGGCCAGCATGGCGCGGTTGGTCGGGCGCAGCTTCTCGTCGGCGTAGAGGGTGATCTCGCAGTGCTGGCCCAGGTAGGGCAGCAGCTCCTCGCTATAGTCCGAGATGCCCGATGGCGCGGGGTTGAGCGGGCTGATGTAGGCGATGCGCTTCATGCGGGCTGGGTCTTTCAGTCGAAGTAGGCGGAGCCACGGTCGGCCAGCGCGTCCTGGATGATCCGCACATAGCGCGGCATCAGCGCGGGCAGCGCGTCGGGGGCGAAGTAGCGCAGGTCGAGGAACTCGCTCTTGTCGGCGCGCAGCTCGCCGCCCACCACCTGGCAGGCGAAGAACATGCTGATGATCTGGGCCTGGTCGCCGTTCGCATACGTCCAGGCGAAGTCATCGCCGGCGTAGATGCCGATCAGGCGCTGCACGGTGATGGTGAGCCCGGTCTCCTCGCGCACCTCGCGGATGATGGTGGCGGATGGCGTCTCGTCGAGCTGGACCACGCCAGAGGGCGGCGCCCACAGGTGGAGGTCGGCGCGGCGGCCCAGCAGGATGTGGCCCTGCTCGTCGCGGATGAATGCGCCTGCGGCCAGCTGAAGAAGCCGCTGGTGGCCCACATAGCTGCGCAGCCAGCGCTGGTAGTTCACCGTCATCGTTGCCTCCTGTGGCTTGTGCTCTCGTCGCCGCATTATACCATTATCCGCTTTTGCGCTAGTTTTTGTGCTACAATCGGCCTGAGCCAAAGCATGCTCTGCGCCGCCCCTGGCGCGTTCCAAGCAGCCGATCGATCATACCTCTCCCCGCGCCGACGCCGACGCGGCGACCATAGGAGCTACCCCCGTGCGACACGTTCTGATGCATGTTTCCGACCTGCACGCCGGACGCCCGTTCAACAATGATGTGGCGGCGCAGCTTGCCAAGGAGGCACATGCGCTCAAGCCCGACCTGCTGGTGGTCTCGGGCGATATGGTGCAGCGCGCCGACTTCGTGGTGCAGTGGCAGGTGATCACATCCTACCTGCGCCACCTGCCCGAGCCGAAGCTGATCATCCCCGGCAACCACGATGTCCCGCTGTTCAATGTGTTCAACCGCCTGTTCCGGCCCTACGCGCGCTACCAGAAGTACATCTCGCCCAACCTGAACCCGGTGTTCGAGCTGCCCGGCCTGGCGGTGGTGGGCGGCTGCTCGGCCCACGGCCTCACCATCGATGGCGGCAAGGTGAGCAAGGCCCAGCTCGCGCAGCTGGAGCAGATCTTCTCGCGCTACCCCAGCGGCGTGTGCAAGGTGGCCGTGCTGCACCACCACGTGGTCGCGCCGCCCGGCAGCGAGGGCCGCCGCATGATCAGCAACGCCGAGGAGGTGGCCCAGATGCTGGACCGCTGCGGCGTGGAGCTGATGCTGTGCGGGCACATCCATGTCTCCTACGTGGGCAGCACGCTGGATGTGCGGCCCGACCTCGAGCGCGGCACGATCATCTGCCAGAGCGGCACCTCCACCTCGCGCCGCGGCAAGGGCCGCGAGGCCGGGCGCAACTCGTACAACGTGATCGAGATCGACGATACGGTCATCCGCATCGCCCAGCACCTCTACTCGGATGAGGCCGGGCGCTTCGTGCCGGTGGCCGACCACGTGTTCCCCCGACGCACCGCCGGGATCTACATGCTGCCGCGCGATGAGCGCGTGGTGCAGGAGTAGCGCGGCACGCTGGCCGAGGCGGGGGTGCCGCCCCCGCTTTTCTGCGCCTTGCGGCCAGCGCGGCGAACGCTGCTATAATAGCTAGGGCAGCTGGATAACGAGCAGATATCTATGTCAGATGAAGAGCGCCGCGCCATCGCGGAAGCGCAGCGAGGCGACGTCCACAGCTTCAATACCCTGGTGCGCCTGTACGAGGGCCGCGTCTACACGCTGTGCTACCGCATGCTAGGCGATAGCGAGAGCGCCGCCGACGCCGCGCAGGACTCGTTTCTCTCGGCGTACCGTAACATCCGCAGCTTTCGCGGCGGCTCGTTCCGCTCGTGGCTGCTGCGCATCGCCACCAACACATGCTACGACGCCCTGCGCGCCCGCAAGCGCCGCCCCAGCGTCTCGCTGGAGAGCGCCACCGCCGAGGATGAGGACCGCCCCCCCCTGCAGATCGCCGATGGCTCCGAGCCGCTGGAGGATCTGGCCCTGCGCCGCGAGCTCTCCGACGCCATCCAGCGCAGCCTGGGCGACCTGCCCGAGGATCAGCGGGCTGTGCTCATCCTGAGCGATATCGAGGGCATGGCCTACGACGAGATCGCCGAGATCACCGGCGCGAACCTGGGCACGGTGAAATCGCGCCTGAGCCGTGGGCGGGCCAAGCTGCGCGATCTGCTGCGGGCCGGGGAACTTTTGCCCCTGCGCTACCGTCATGGTGGTGAGGAGAAAAGTTAGAAAATCGTTGACGCGCACGATACGGCGCGAGTACAATCACACCACATCTGGCGGGGCGTACCCCAACCTGTTGCGGTAGGAAGGCGCGCGGGGCACTCCCCAGGGCGCAGCAGAGCGGAACCATGGCAGAGCATTCACCCATCTCTCAAGCCGATCTCGACCTGATCTCGGCATATATTGACGGCCAGCTGGATGGCGCGGCGCTGGCCGCATTCACCCAGCGGCTGGATCGCGACCCGGCCCTGCGCACCGCCCTGTGGGAGACCCAGGGCGCGCTGGCGCTGCTGCGCGACCTGGGGCCGCTGGTGCCGCCGCGCTCGTTCACGCTGGACGAGCGGGCCGTGGCCCCTGCGCCGCGCGCCCTCTGGCAGCTTCCGGCCCTGTGGATGCGGCTTGGGTCGGCGGCGGCGGCGCTGCTGCTGGCGATCACCTTCGCCACCTCGGGCGACGAGATGATGTCAGTGCCGATGAGTGCGGCGGGCGCGCCCCAGGCCGCCCCCATGGTCGCCGAGGCCCCCATGGCCGCCAACGGCGTGGCCGAGGATGCTGCCCCCACCGAGCCTGCCCTGGCTGGCGCCGCCCAGCCCGAGGCCGCGCTGCTGGCCCCCACCGAGGCCGCCGCAGCGGCTGCAGACGCCAGCCTGGCGAATGACCCCTCGGCAGAGGCCACGCCCGACCTCGGCACCTCGCTAATGCAGGTCGAGGCCGCCACCCCCGACCCCTCGGCGGCGGCCAAGCTCCAGTCCGAAGGGCCAGCCGTGTCGGCCAGCCGCGCGCAGATCCAGTCGCAGGGCTCAAGCTCGCCCGATACGACCCAGCTGGAGCAGACCACGCTGCCAGCCGCTGCCGACCCTATCCCCTTCTGGGAGCGCACCACCACCCGCGTGGCGCTGCTGCTGCTGGCCCTCGGCCTGCTGGTCGGCTCCTTCTTCACCCGCCGCCCGGCCTAGGCGCTGCTTCACCTATGCCCCTCCGCATCCAGAATTTCTTCTCTCGCCTGCTCTTTTGCGTGGTCTAGCCTCGCAAAAGAGCAAACGAGGAAGAGATCTCCCCCGAACCTGCCATCTTCGCGGTGAATCCGTTCTTTTGCGCCCTTCGCGCCTTCGTGTCTTCGTGGTATTCGTTCTTTTGCGCCCATGGCTGTATGCTATAATGACCACGAAACATTCGTGCTGAAGGACGCCCGCATGACCGAGGAACGACTGGTAAGCCCCAGATCTGGCGACGACGATCAGCAGATCGAGAAGAGCCTGCGCCCTAAGCGCCTCGCCGAGTTCATCGGCCAGGAGAAGGTGGTCGAGCACCTGCGCATCACCATCGCCGCCGCCCAGGGCCGCGGCGAGCCGCTGGACCACACCCTGTTCTATGGGCCGCCCGGCCTAGGCAAGACCAGCCTGGCCGGCGTGCTGGCCAACGAGATGGGCGTCAGCCTCAAGCTCACATCTGGCCCCGCCATCGAGCGTGCGGGCGATCTGGCGGCGCTGCTCACCAACCTCCAGAAGGGCGACATCCTCTTCATCGACGAGATCCACCGGCTCAACCGCGCCGTGGAGGAGGTGCTCTACCCCGCGATGGAGGACTTCGCGCTCGACCTGATGGTGGGCAAAGGCCCCAGCGCCCGCAGCATGCGGCTCAAGCTGCCGCCCTTCACCGTGATCGGCGCGACCACCAGGGTGGCCCTGCTCACCGCGCCGCTGCGCGACCGCTTCGGCTCGCTGCACCGCATGGATTTCTACACCCACCAGGCGCTCTACGAGATCGTGATGCGCTCGGCGGGCATCCTGGGCGTCGAGGCGGTGCAAGATGGCGCATTCGAGATCGCCCGCCGCGCCCGAGGCACCCCGCGCATCGTCAACCGCCTGCTGCGCCGCGTGCGCGACTACGCCCAGGTGCTGGCGGGCGGTGTGATCACGTTGGAGGTGGCGCAGGCCTCGCTTTCCCAGCTGGAGGTGGATGAGCTGGGGCTGGATGAGAACGACCGCCGCCTGCTGCGGGCGATCATCGAGCTGTTCGGCGGCGGGCCGGTCGGCCTCTCCACCCTGGCCGCCTCGCTGGCCGAGGAGGTGGACGCGATCGAGGATGTCTACGAGCCGTTCCTGCTGCAGCTCGGCTTCCTGCAGCGCACCCCGCGCGGGCGCATCGCCACCCGCCGCGCCTACGAGCACATCGGCGCGCCCTACCCCGAGAGCGCCAGCCCCACCCCAGGCCCCGATCAGTCGCGGCTGTGGTAGCACGCGGGGAGCCGATTTACCACGAAGACGCGAAGGCACGAAGGTTTTTTACCACCAAGACTCCAAGGTACCAAGTTTCGGAAGAGGCGGGCGTAGCCGCTAATTGTGGGCCGCTGGCCACTAGCCGCGCCAACCCTACCAGCCCAGCCCATACGGCAAAGGTACTGCTCAGGCGCGCGATGCGATCATCGCCGTAGGGGCGGGCCTCGTGCCCGCCCGCGCTGTGTTTCATCGCGCACATCGAAAGGGGCGATGACACCGATGCGGGCGGCGCAGAGCGCATTGTCATACGCTGCGTTTCATCGGGTGGGGTATTCGATGGAGACAGCGCAAGGTAATGGGGCGGGCACCAGACCCGCCCCTACGTCGTGGTGGGGCATGGCGGTCATCGGGTCGGAGGCGATGTCGGCAATGCGGTCATCGCCATCAGAGCCCAACGATCGGGCCATGGTGCGACATCAACCGGGAAGGTCTGCCAAAAGCAACACAGCGTAAGGTGTTCTCCCCTTCGCGCCCTCGTGTCCTCGTGGTATTTGTGCTCGTTTGTCTTCTTGGAGTCTTGGTGGTAAACACCCCCGCTACCCCCGCGCCGCAATCGCCTCCGCCGCCTGCCAGCCGCTCTCGATCACCAGATGGATGCGGCCCTTCTCGTGCAGGTAGTCGCCCGCGAAGTGCAGACCCAGCGGCTCGCCCCAGCGCAGCAGCGCGGCGCGGTCGGCGGGCGCGTTGGGCAGGGCCACCGGCCAGTCGCGCCGGTCGGCCCACAGCGGCTCGCCCAGCCCCTCGGCCAGCAGCTCCTCGACCATGGCCGCCACCAGCGGCACCATGTCGGCGTCGCTGGCCGCCGCGTGCTGGGCGCTGAAGCTCGGCGACATCTGCGCCATGATCAGGCTGTGGCCGGGCGGGCAGCGCCCCGGCGCCTTGGCGTGCTCCAGCGCCAGCCAGGCGATCGAGTGCCGCCGATCGGTGTTGATCAGGCCGTAGAAGGGCCGCGCCAGCTCCGCCGCGTAGGCCAGCGCCAGCGAGGTGCACGGGCGGTAGCTGGCTGCCGCCAGCGCTGCCCCCAGCGCGGCCTGGGCCTCGGGCGCGATCTGGCTGGCCCGCAGCAGCTCGGCGGCGCGCGGCGCTGGCGCGGTCAGCACCACCGCCTCGGCCTCGCCCAGCAGCTGCCCGCGCGCATCGAGCAGCGCGTGTCCGCCCCCCATCGGGCGCAGTGCCGCCACCCGCACGCCGTAGCGCACATCCGCGCCCTCGGCCAGCAGCGCGGCCAGCTGGGCGTTGCCCTGCTCGTAGGCGAAGGCCGGCTCGGCGTTCAGCGCCGCATCGCCCTCGGCCAGCCTGCCCGCCGCGTCGAACACCCAGGTGGGCAGCTCCACCCGCCGCAGCCCCGCCGAGGGCAGCTCGCGCTCCAGCAGCCGCAGTACCGCATCCGACGGCCCCTTGATCACCTGCGCGCCGTGGTCGAAGATAAACCCCTGGCGCTGCCCCGACGAGAGCCGCCCGCCGATACGGGCCGCCTGCTCGTAGATCGTCACCTGGGCCTCGGGCCGCAGGCGGCGCAGCCTCCACGCGGCGGCCAGTCCCGCCACGCCTGATCCGATGATCGCAACACGCATATGCTATAGCTCCTGCCGGAACATCACCATGTCGCGCATGGGGATGCCGTTCTCCACGCGCGGCGGGTTGTAGTAGCGGAAGTAGTCGCGGCGGATGTGGTCCATGCGGAACCCGATCCGCTGGTAGAAGGCCAGGTTGCCGATGCTGGAGTTGGGCGTGCCCACCAGGATGGCCGTCTTTCCGCGCCTGCGGGCCTCGCCCGCCACCCAGGCCACCATAGCCCGCCCGATGCCCTGGCCCTGGCGCTCGGGGGCCACGCCCAGCTCCTCGATCTCGCACGGGTCGCTGCGCCACTGCACCGAGACCGCGCCCACCAGCGCGCCCGCGTCCTCGGCGGCGTACACCGCGTCGCTCAGGTGGGCCAGCCCCCAGCGCAGCGCCCACTCGGAAGGCTCGGCCAGCATCAGCAGCGGGATGGCCCGCTCCACCGCCGCGCCCTCAAGCTGGTAGATCTGCAGATCCATGGATCACCCCAGATCCAGCAGCGCCGCCAGCGGCTCCTGCTCCTCGTCGTAGGGGCCGATCACGGCCAGGTGCAGCGCGGCGCTATCCAGCACCCGCCGCCCCACCCGCCGCACGTCCTCCAGCGTCACCGCCTCCACCTCGGCCACCACCTGCTCCACCGGGATCACCCGCCCGTAGCGCTGCTGGTGCGAGCCGTTGCGCGACGCCACCGACCAAGTGTCCTCCAGCGACAGCAGGATGCCGCCCTTCACCTGCTCCTTCACGCGGCGCAGCTCGGCCTCGGTCACGCCCTGCTGTTTCACCGCCCGCAGCTCGCGCATGATCGTGGCCAGGCACTCGCCCAGCTTGTCGGGGTCCACGCTGCCATAGATCACCCACTTGCCCGCGTCGTGGTGCTCGCGGCTGTACGATCCGATGCTGTAGGCCAGACCCAGCTCCTCGCGGATCTCCTGGAACAGGCGCGACGACATGCCGTTGCCCACGATCGTGTCGAAGGCCAGCAGCGCGCGGCGGTCGGGGTCATCCAGGGCTACGCCGGGCATGGCCAGCGCGAAGTTGCCCTGCTCGCTGTCGTCGGGCTGCATCAGCAGCGCCGGGCCGGGGCGCGCGGGCGTGCTGGCCACGAAGGCGGGCGCGACCCCCTCGGGCAGCGCGGCGAAGGCCGCCTCCACCGCATCGCGGGCCTGCTCGGCGCGGATGTTGCCCGCGATCGAGATGATGGTGTTCGCGCGGTTGTAGGTCTCGCGCCACCACGCCACGATAGCATCGCGCGTGATCGCGTGCAGCGACTCCTCGTCGCCTGCGATATCGCGCCCCAGCGGCTGGTCGCCCCACATGGCCAGATCCAGCAGCACGTGCACCAGATCGGCTGGCGAGTCCTCAGTCTCGGCCAGCTCCTCCAGGATGACGCGGCGCTCCTTCTCGATATCCACCGCGTCGAAGCGCGGGCGGATGATCATGTCCGACAGCACATCGAGCGCCACCTGGAAGTGGATGTCGGCCACCTTGGCGTAGTACACCGTCGACTCGAAGCCGGTGTAGGCGTCGATCACGCCGCCCACGCCCTCGATCGCATCCGAGATCAGCTTGGGCGTGGGGTAGCCCTGGCTGCCCTTGAACAGCAGGTGCTCGATAAAGTGCGAGATGCCGCACGTGGGCCGCCGCTCGTGCCCCGAGCCGACGCCCACAAAGCAGCCGACCGAGACCGAGTGGGTGTGGGGCAGCTCCTCGACCAGCAGCTGCAGCCCGCCCGAAAGCGTAAATGTATGGTGCATAGTCTCCTTCAGACCTGGAGAGATGTTCGCAGGTTTTCTGTGTCCGTTCATTATACGCGCTCTTGGCCTGCTCTGGCCGCAAAGATCCTTTACCACCAAGACACCAAGGCACCAAGGGTATGAAGGGGACGAATATCGCGATGGAAACGCCGACGTAGGGGTGGGTCTCGTGCTCGCCCGCGCTGCGTTGCACATCGCAACGCGCCGTGGGCATCGGATGGGATTGCGATGCGGGCGGCGCATGGCGATGGGGCGGACACAAGATCCGCCCCTACATCCGGTGCGGATCATTGCGGGCATCGCCCCTGACCCGACGCCCGCAATGGCTACGATGCTTCAACCCACCCGGCCCATGCGGCGAAGGTGCCGGTTATGTTTTGATGGCCATATGCACGAATGTCAGCTGCCAGGGAACAGCACGGGAACGCCAAAATTGGGGGTTTCGAAGGGGGCCACGCCCCCTCGCGGGGTTCCTAGGGGCAGGCCCCTAGGCGCTGCCCGCGCAGGGCATCCACCCACCTCGCCGATAGCATCTACACTTTTAGCGCGCCCAAGAAACCAGCGTGGGCAACCGCTCGGGAGCTGTGGGCAACCGCTCGGGAGCTGTGGGCAACCGCTCGGGAGGCGTGGGCAACCGCTCGGGAGCTGTGGGCAACTACTCGGGAGCTGTGGGTAACTACTCGGGAGCTGTGGGTAACTACTCGGGAGGCGTGGGCAACCACTCGGGAGCTGTGGGCAACTGCTCGGGAGCTGTGGGCAACTACTCGGGAGCTGTGGGCAACTACTCGGGAGCAACGCCGGACCACTGCCCTAGCACACATAGCGTATCCCTCTTCCCGCATCTCATGCCCTGAAGGCCGCAGCCCATGCCCCCAAGCGCGGCCTGTAGCCGCCAGCAGGCCCGATTCTTTCGCGCAGCGATGGATCGGCCCAGCGGCTGCGTGCTGGGCCGGTGCGCGATGATGTACGGCTCGTCGAGCGCGGCGGCGCAAAAAAGCCCAGCGGCGAAGCGCTGGGCCAGGGCGGGGAGATGGGCTGTGGGTCAGCCCAGCAGATCGGCCAGGGCGGCGGCGGCGATCGGGAAGCGGAAGGCGTAGCCGCTGCCCATCGCCTTGCGCGGCACCACATACTGCCCGGTCGTCACCGTATCGGCCACCTCGCCCACCGCCAGGCGCACCGCGAAATCGGGCACCGGCAGCCACGAGGGCCTGCCTACCGTCTCGCCCAGCGCCTTGGCGAACTCGAAGTTCATCTGGGGGTAGGGCGCGACCGCGTTCAGCGGGCCGGAGAGTTCGGGCGTGTCGATGGCGTGCAGGATGATGCCCACCTCGTCATCGCGGTGCACCCACGACATCCACTGCGAGCCGGGCAGCAGCGGCCCGCCCACGCCCATGCGGAAGGGCAGCAGCAGCATCTTCAGCGCGCCCTCGTGCGGGTCGAGCACCACGCCCG
Organism: Chloroflexia bacterium SDU3-3; assembly: GCA_009268125.1. Taxonomy (NCBI): domain Bacteria; kingdom Bacillati; phylum Chloroflexota; class Chloroflexia; species Chloroflexia bacterium SDU3-3. The sequence continues at coordinate 248,817 of WBOU01000004.1, forward strand.
AGCGCAGCAGCACCACCCGCGCGCCGTGCTGCTCGGCCTGGCGGGCCTCGGCCTCCCAGCTGATGCAGACCCCGGCCAAGAAGTCGTCGCCTAGGGGCGACCCCTCATCCACCAGCTCGCTGCCGCGCGGCCCGTAGATGCCCACCGCCGAGGCGTTGACCAGCACGCTGGGCGGCCTGCTGGCCCGCCCGATCGCGGCCACCACGCTGCGAGTGCCCTGCACGCGGCTCTCGCGGATCTCGCGCTTGAACGCGCTGGACCAGCGCCGTGCGAACAGCGACGTGGCCCCCAGGTTCACCACCGCATCCGCGCCATCGACCGCCTCGTCGAGCGAGGCGTCGTCGCCGGGCCGCCAGGGCAGGTAGGCCGCCGCGCCCGGCACCAGGGTGCGCGCCTCGTCGGGGCGGCGCGAGAGCACCACCGCCGCATCGCCGCGCGCCACCAGCGCCCGCACCAGCGACTTGCCAATCAGGCCGGTCGCGCCGGTCACCACCACCCGCTTTGGTGTGTTCATCGCTCCGCCCTCCCCTCCTACATCCTCATCTATGCCCCTGGAAGCGTCAGCGGCGTGCCGTGGGCCGCCGCCTCATATACGGCCAGCGTGCGCTCGGCGGTTTCGCGCCACGAGAAGCGCCTGGCGCGGGCCAGGCCGCGCTCGCTCAGCTCCTGGCGCAGCTCCTCGTCGTTCAGCAGGCGCAGGATGGCCTCGCCCAGCTCATCGGCGCTGTAGGGGTCCACCGTCAGCCCGGCGTCGCCCACCACCTCGGGCAGGCTGCTGCGGTTGGATGTGACGGTGGCCGTGCCGCAGGCCATGGCCTCCAGCAGCGGCATGCCGAAGCCCTCGTAGATCGAGGGGAACACGAACACGGTGGCGGCGGCGAACCAAAGCGGCAGGTCGTCGCCGGGCACATAGCCCGCGAAGCGGATCTTGTCGCCCAGGCCCAGCGCCTCGGCCTTGGCGAAGATCTCGTCATAGAGCCAGCCCTTGCCGCCGCCGATGATCAGCGGCGCGTCGGTGGCGTGGGCGATCTTGGCGTAGGCGTCCAGCAGGGTCGGGATGTTCTTGCGCGGCTCCAGGGTGCCCAGGAACAGCACGAAGCGCTCGGGCAGCCCGGCGCGACGGCGGAACGCGGCCAGCTCCTCGGGCGCAGGCGGGCGGAAGCGCGGCTCGGCTGCGTCATACGTCACCACGATCCGCTCGGGCGGGATGCCCAGGTAGCGGATGATCTCGCTCTTGGTGGCCTCGGAGACCGCCAGAATGTAGGCCGAGCGCTTGGCCGCCACCTTGGTGGCCCATGTCAGGTAGGCCCGGTTCACGCGTCGGAAGGTCTTGGGGAAGCTCCAGAATGCCAGGTCGTGAATGGTGACCACGCTGGGCACCGGGCAGAACAGCGGCGTCACATTCAGCACGCCGTGGAACAGGTCGGCCCCGGTCAGGCGCAGCAGCGGCGGGGCCAGCAGCTGCTCCCAGGGGATGCGCACGCGCGGGTTGATGGTGGGCAGCAGGCTGCTGCGCACGCGGAAGTTGGGCGGCAGCGGCAGGTCGCGGCCCGTCAGCCCGCGCGTGGTGTAGACCGAGTAGCGGTTGGCGTGGTCGATCTGGCCCAGGTGGGTGAGCAGCGCCTCGGTGTAGTTGGAGACGCCGGCGCGGCGGAAGCTGCGCGTGTGGGCCAGCAGGTGGGCGTTGATGGCTATATGCATAGGGTAGACATACGGCGGGGGAGATACGCTCGCCGCGATCTCCCCCTATCATGCGGCCTTCGTGGGCCACGGTCGTGTCCAGATCCGATTAGCCCGAAAGTAGGGGGCAGATCATTGACGGCGTGAAAAGAACACCGCTATAATGCCCTAGTGCTGCGAAAGCTCGGGGTAGGTGGCGTGCGAGATCCAGCCCCACTGGCTTGTCGGCCAGTACGACACCCATGCCTGCCCGATCACATGGTCGAGCGGCAGCTCGGCCCACTCGCGCGAGTCGCTTGAGTTCATGCGGTTGTCGCCCATCACCCAGATGGCGTCGGCAGGCACGGTGATCTCTTTGTCGTTGGCGCACACGTCGCTGGGGCGGCAGTCGGTGATATCGGTGAGGTACGGCTCGCTGATCATCGTGCCGTTCACGTAGACCTGCCCCCCCTTCACCTGGATTCTATCGCCTGGCAGGCCGATCACCCGCTTGATATAATCTTTGCGATAGTCGAGCGGGTACTCGAACACCACAATATCGCCGCGCTGTGGCATGTGGATGGGGTAGACGACCTTCTGGGGAAGGTTGGCGTTGCCCGGCAGCAGCCGCAGCGGCGCGTTGATATCAAAATGGAAGTAGATGATCTTGTTCACCAAGATGAACTGCCCGGTGTGGAGCGTCGGCTCCATGCTCTGGCCCTCGATCTTGAAGTTCTGGACCACGCCACGGACAATAAAGAAGACCAGCAGAACGAAGATCGCGGTCTCGAGCAGCTCGCGCACCACGCCGCGCACGCGCGGGCGGGCGGCAGGCTCGGGCCGCTGGGCTGGGGGCGGATCTTGGTTCCACGTTGGGGCCGCATCATCAAGGCTGTCGGCGCTATTGAGGCCGAGACGCTGGCGGAGAGGCGTTTCATCCATTCTGTTCTTCTCGCAGTTAACGATGAAGGTGGTTCATCACCGCGTCATTATACTCTATCGAATTGCATTTAACCAACAGGAGCGTCTATGCGTCGTTCAGAGCTGGCCACCCCCATGCCGGATGGGCGGTGGCAGTGTAGTACTTGCCAGTGGCGCTGCGCCCTCGCCGAGGGCGAGCGCGGACGCTGCCTGCTGCGCGTCGGGGTGGCCGACGGCATCGAGGTGGAAAACGACGGCATGATCAGCGCCGCCGTGGTCGGACCGGTCGAAGACTACCGCCTGTGGCACATGCTGCCGGGGGCGCAGGTGTTCGCCCTGGGCGGCTGGGGCTACGCCTTCCCCAACGATCAGCAGCGTGCGCCCTACGCCAGCATCCCCGACGACCCGGCCAAGCAGCGCCGCCTGCCGCCCGAGAAGGCCGCCCAGTTTGCGCTCGATCGGCTGTGCCGCGGCGTGGTGTGGGCCTTCAACGACCCCGTGATCTCGCACGAGTTCGTGATGGAGGTGCTGCAGATCAGCCGCGCATCCAGCCGCTTCACCGCGATCGTCACCAATGGCTACGAGACGCTGGAGGCCATGGATCGGATCGGCCACTACCTGGATGCGGTGAGCCTGGACCTGCGGGCCTTCGACGACGCGGCCTACACGCGGCTGGCCGGCGTGGGCAGCTGGCGCGGCATCCTAGATGTGGTGGCCCACGCCAAGCGGCGCTGGGGCTGCCATGTGGAGGTGACAACCCGCATCCACCCCGGCGTGAACGACGCCCCCGAGCAGGTGGGCGCGATGGCCGCCTGGATCCGCGACACCCTGGGCGCGCACACCGCCTGGCACGTGCTGCCGGGCGACGCGGGCGCGGCGGCGGCCCAGTCGGCGGCGCGCACCAAGCGGATCGGCCACGACACCGGCCTGAAGTATATCTACGGGGCCGACCCCCAGCAGAACACGCTCTGCCCCTCGTGCGGCAACACGCTGATCGACCGCACCAGCGGCCCCTCGCGCATCACCGGGCTGGGCGAGGGCGGCGGCTGCACCCGCTGCGGCCAGGCCGCCGAGATCCGCACCTCGATCTTCAAGCGCTAGGAGCTGCCATGATCACGGTCGCCAACCGTATCTTTGTCCACCCCGACCACGCCGAAGCCTTCGAGGAGCGCTTCCGCACCCGGGCGGGCATGGTCGACACCATGCCGGGCTTCATCCAGAACCAGGTGCTGCGCCCGCTGGCCGAGGGCGACCCCTACGTGGTGCTGACCTACTGGCAGTCGCGGGCCGACTTCGAGGCCTGGACCAGCTCGGATGCCTTCCGCCAGGGCCACGCGCGCTCCGGCTCGCTGCCGCGCGAGGCCTTCACCGCGCCCAACAAGCTGGAGATCCACGAGGTCATTGAGTAGCGCGGCCTATGGTATACTAGCCCCACAACACGCGACAACTGCCGGATGACGAACGCGGGAGAGCACCTGCCCCAGCGGGGCGGGTCGCCGAAGGCGCAAGGGCGGGCGGCCAACCCCACCCCGAAACGCTCAGGCCCACGAACTGCGCTCCGACGGCTCTCTGGAGAGCTACGCCCCAGGCGTGGCACCGATGGAGTAACCCTCGCGAGAGGGGCATCTCTCAGGTACGTGGACAGAGCAGCAGGCGCAATGCCTGCTCCTGTCCCTTTTTTTATGCCCTGAAATGGCGCGGCTGGCGCGGGCGCTGGCCATACGCAGGCGATCATGCGCTGGCCAGCCCGGCCTGGCAGCGCGAAAGGAGACCTGGCAATGGGCGCGGAGACGCTGGCGCGGACGCCGCTCTACGGGCGGCACGTGGCGCTTGGGGCGCGCATGGTGCCCTTCGGCGGTTGGGAGATGCCCGTGCAGTACTCGGGCATCGTGGATGAGCACCACGCGGTGCGCAAGGCCGCCGGGCTGTTCGACATCAGCCACATGGGCGAGGTGTATGTGGGCGGCAGGGATGCGCTGGCCTTCCTGCAGCATATCTGCACGCAGGATGTGGCCACCATCGGCCCCGGCCAGGCCAACTACTCGCTGCTCTGCTACCCCAGCGGCGGGATCGTGGATGACATCTTCATCTACAACCTAGTGGATGAGTACCTAGTGGTGGTAAACGCATCCAACATCGCCAAGGATGTGGCCTGGATGCGCCAGAACGCCGAGGGCTTCGAGGTGACGATCGACGACGCCTCGGCCCGCATGGCCATGCTGGCGCTGCAAGGCCCCCTGGCCGAGGCCATCCTCACCGAGGCCGCCGATGTGGATGTGGTGGCCCTGCCGTTCCACGCCGTCACGCGCGGCGCGCTGTTCGAGAACATCCCCGCGCTGATCGCCCGAACCGGCTACACCGGCGAGGACGGCTTCGAGCTGTTCGTGGGCAATGGCTACGCCGAGTCACTCTGGGATCAGCTGCTGCTGATCGGGGCCGAGCACGGGCTGAAGCCCTGCGGCCTAGGCGCGCGCGACAGCCTGCGTTTCGAGGCCTGCCTGGCGCTGTACGGCCACGAGATTGCGGATACAATAAACCCGTACGAGGCCAAGCTCGGCTGGGTGGTGAAGCTCGCCAAGGGCGACTTCGTCGGGGCCGAGGCGCTGCGCCAGATCAAGGCGCAAGGCGTGGCCCGCAAGCTTGTGGGCTTCGAGATGGTCGGGCGCGGCATCGCCCGTGGCGAGTACGAGATCCGCAGCGTGGATGGCGCGCCTGCGGGCCTCGTCACCACCGGCATGCCCGCCCCGACCCTGGGCAAAAACCTGGGCCTTGGGCTCGTGCCCGCCGCGCTGAGCGCCGAGGGCAGCGAGTTCGATGTGGTCGTGCGCGAGAAGCCCATCCGAGCCAGGGTGGTGAAGACACCATTCTACCGGCCTCAGTACAAGAAGTAGCACACCACCACTCTCTTAAAGGAGGAACCCATGTCCTTCAAGATCCCGGCAGACCTTCAGTACACCAAGTCGCACGAGTGGATCCGCATCGAGGGCGATGAGGCGCTGGTCGGCATCACCGACTACGCCCAGAACACGCTTGGCGATGTGGTCTTTGTCGATCTGAAAGAGGTCGGCACCACGCTGGCCGCCGAGGATACCTTTGGCGCGATCGAGTCGGTCAAGGCCGCATCCGACCTGTTCCTTCCCGTGGATGGCGAGATCATCGCCGTGAATAGCGAGGTGGTCGATGAGCCAGAGCTGATCAACAGCGACCCCTACAGCGATGGCTGGCTGGTGAAGATCCGCCTGAGCGCGGGCAGCGTCGGCGCGCTGATGAGCGCCGATGCCTACCAGAAGTACCTCGACTCGCTCGACCACTAGGCGCACGCCCGTGAATGAACCCAGGGCCGGGTCGCTTCACCGCCCGGCCCGGGGGGCCAATAGCAGCACATCAGAATGGAGTTGGTTGGTGTCCCACTATATTTCCCTCACCGACGCAGATCGCGCCGCAATGCTCAAGGCCATCGGCGTCGAGCAGATTGACGACCTGTTTGCGGATGTCCCCGCCGAGGTACGATTCCCCGAGGTCCAGCTGCCCCAGCCCATGTCCGAGATGGCCATCCGCCGCGAGCTGGCCGCGCTCTCGGGCGCGAATGCCGACGCGGCCAAGCAGAGCATCTTCCTAGGCGCGGGCGCGTACAACCACTTTGTGCCCAGCGCGGTCGACCAGATCCTGCGCCGCGCCGAGTTCTACACCGCCTACACGCCCTACCAGCCCGAGGTTAGCCAGGGCACGCTCCAGGCGATCTTCGAGTACCAGAGCATGATCTGCCGCCTGACCGGCATGGATGTGGCCAACGCCTCGCACTACGACGGCGGCACGGCCCTGGCCGAGGCCGCGATCATGGCCGTGGCCTCGCTGCGCGGTCGCCGCAAGGTGGTGGTGCCGCCCAGCGTGAACCCGCAGTACCGCGCGATCATCCGCACGCTGCTGCAGGGCACCGAGATCGAGATCGTGGGCGACGAGAACCCCGAGGCTACCCCAGCCCAGCTGGCCGCCCAGCTCGACAGCTCCACCGCCGCGCTGATCGTGCAGAGCCCCGACTTCTTCGGCGCGCTCCACGACCTGCGCCCGCTGGTCGAGCAGGCCCACGCCGCAGGCGCGCTGCTCATCCACCACTTCGACCCGATCGCCCTGGCGCTGTTCCAGACCCCCGGCGAGGCCCGCGCCGACATCGCCACCGCCGAGGGACAGCCCCTGGGCGGCGGCCTGGGCTTCGGCGGGCCATACCTGGGCATCTTCACCAGCTCCGAGAAGTACATGCGCAAGCTGCCGGGCCGCCTGACCGGCGCGACGCTGGATGTGGATGGCAAGCTGGCCTACGTGCTCACGCTGCGCGCCCGCGAGCAGGACATCCGCCGCGAGACAGCCACATCCAACATCTGCACCAACCAAGCCCTGATGGCGCTGGCATCCACGGTGTATATGGCGCTGATGGGCCGCCAGGGCCTGCGCAAGGTGGCCGAGCTGTGCTACCACCGCGCCCACTACGCCGCCGCCCAGATCGCCACGATCCCCGGCTTCAGCGTGCGCGGCGATGGCCCGTTCTTCAAGGAGTTCGTGGTGCAGTGCCCGCAGCCGGTGGCCCAGATCAACGCGCGCCTGCTGGAGCGCGGCATTGTGGGCGGCTACGACCTGGCGCAGGACTACCCGCACCTGGGCGACGCCATGCTGCTGTGCGTGACCGAGATGAACAGCCGCGAGGATATCGACGCGCTTCTGGATGCGCTGCGCGGCTAGTCGGGCTTTCTGTGGCAAAACTGCCGAGCGGCACACCGCTCCTACTGAGCACTATCTGAGGGAAAACCAGGGATGGACACCTACCAGCCACCTATTTTTGAGCTTTCGTCGCCGGGCAAGATCGGCGTGAACTTGCCCGAGGCCGATGTGCCCGTGGCCGCGCTGCCCGCCGAGCTGCTGCGCCAGGATGACCTGGCGGGCATGCCCGAGCTGACCGAGCCAGAGGTCATCCGCCACTACACGCGGATCAGCCAGCGCAACTTCTGCATCGACACCACGTTCTACCCGCTTGGCTCGTGCACCATGAAGTACAACCCCAAGCTGCACGAGGAGGCCGCGCGCCTTCCCGGCTTCGCCGCCGCCCACCCGCTGCAGGGCGAGCAGCTCTCGCAGGGGGCGCTGCGCCTGATGTACGAGCTGCAGCGCGATCTGGCCGAGCTGAGCGGCTTCGACGCCGTGTCGCTCCAGCCCGCCGCTGGTGCGCAGGGCGAGCTGACCGGCATCCTGGTGTTTCGCGCCTACCACCAGGATCGCGGCGACACCGCCCGCACCGAGATCTTGGTGCCCAACGCCGCCCACGGCACCAACCCGGCCACCGCCGCGATGGTGGGCTACAAGGTGGTGGAGGTGAAGAGCGACGAGCGCGGCAATGTCGATATCGCCGACCTAAAGGCCAAGCTCTCGCCCCGCACGGCGGGCATGATGCTGACCAACCCCAACACCGTCGGCCTGTTCGAGGAGAACATCCGCGAGATCTCGCAGCTGGTGCACGCGGCGGGCGGCCTGATGTACGGCGACGGCGCGAACTTCAACGCCATCCTGGGCATCGTGAAGCCCGGCGAGGTCGGCTTCGACTTCATGCACTACAACCTGCACAAGACCTTCACCACGCCCCACGGCGGCGGCGGCCCCGGTGCGGGCGCGGTGGGCTGCTCGGCGGCGCTCGCGCCGTTCCTGCCCGGCCCGCGCGCGGCCAAGCGCGCCGATGGCCAGGGCTATGCCTGGGAGACGCCCGCCAAGAGCATCGGGCGTGTGAAGACGTTCTGGGGTAACTTCGGCATGCTGGTGCGGGCCTGGGTCTATATCCGCACGCTGGGCGCGCAGGGCCTGCGCGAGGTGAGCGAGGTGGCTGTGCTGAACGCCAACTATGTGCGCGTCAAGCTCCAGGGCACCTACCCCGCCGCCTACGACCGCATCTGCATGCACGAGGCCGTGCTCAAGGGCCAGATCGAGGGCGCTCCCGAGGCCCGCACGCTGGACATCGCCAAGCGCCTGATCGACTTCGGCTACCACCCGCCGACGGTCTACTTCCCGCTGATCGTGCCCGAGGCGCTGATGATCGAGCCGACCGAGACCGAGAGCAAGCAGACGCTGGACAGCTTCATCGAGGCCATGCTGGCGATCGCCGACGAGGCCCGCCGCGACATCGAGATCCTGCACCAGGCCCCCGTCACCACGCCGGTGCGGCGGCTGGATGAGGTGCGCGCCGCACGCCAGCCCATCCTCTCGTACAACGCCGAGAAGATCGCCAAGCTGCGCGCCGAGGGCGAGGCCAAGGCCAGCGCCAAGTAGGCTTTTTGGTGAATTGGGAGGGGCGCACGCGATCTGCTCGCGTGCGCCCTTTTTGCTAGGCCGCTTCCGCCAGCCAGGGCGTGATCAGTGCGACGCATCCGGCCAGATCCTCGACGTGCGGCAGGTGGCCCGCGCCAGGGAAGACGGCCAGCCGCGCGTTCGGAGCGTGCTCGGCCAGCCAGCGGGCCTGCGCCGGCGGCACCACCGGGTCGGCCCCGCCGGTGATCACCAGCATGGGGATGTCGAGCGCGGGGACAAGCGGGCGGACATCGCATGTCTCCAGGAAGCGCAGCAGCGCGGCCAGGTTGCGCAGCGGCTGGTGGCGGTACCATGGGTAGCTCTCGCGGCAGAGCCGCCACGCGGTGGGGTTGCGCCACAGCGCCCACCAGCGCGGGGTATAGCTGGCCACGCCCGCCATCAGCGTGGCCGGGTGCAGCTGGGTGAAGCGCCACATCAGCCAGAACAACCAGTAGCCGCCGTGCCCCAGCAGCCACTGGGCCGCGCCCAGCAGCCCGGTGAGCGGCCCCCACACCACACTGTCGATTAGCACCAGGCGGGCGATCGGTAGCTGCCGCTGGGTGGCGGCCACGCCCAGCGCCACCAGCCCGCCGGTAGAGTGCCCCACCAGCGTGATCGGTGTGCCGTCGGCGATCTGGGCCACGGCCTGGCCCATCATGGCCAGCATGTCGGCCTGGGCGAGCGTGCGGTAGCCCTGCGGCGCGGTGGCCCTGCCGTGGCCGGGCAGGTCGAGCGTGACGCAGCGCCCGAGCTGGTCGAGCTGGTCGAGCATCGCGCCCCAGCCCAGCTGCGAGTCGGAGTAGCCGTGGATGAGGATGATCGTCTGCGCGCCCTGGCTGTGCTCGGCCCATGTGATGGTGTGGCCGGCGTAGGTGGTGCTTGGCATTCGGGCCTTCTCTTGCTCTCGGCGGCCTGTATATGAGGCCAGCCTCGCGTTTTCGTGGGCTATTATAGGCCAGGGCTGGCGCAGCTCCGCCATCCTTCCGCCCGATCAGTGCGATCCGCCATCGTTTTCAGCGCTGGGGCAAGATGTCATTCCCCTCAACAGGTATCGCTTTTTTGCGTAGGGCCGCTGGAAGCAGCACATGGCACCAACCTGCGTGCCGGGACATGACCGCTGGTTGTCACGGGGAGCAGGTCGGCATGCGCACAATGGAATCATGGCCGTAGTGGGCGGACCTGGTGTCCGCCCACGCCGCATTGCATCGCCCGCATCGAACGTCCCTGCGACGCAGGCTCACGGCGCGCATCGGAGCGCACCGTGAGCATCGGGTCGCGTGGCGATGAACGCGGCGCATCGCAATGGGGCGGACCTGGTGTCCGCCCCTACACCCGTGGTGAATCATTGCGATCATCGGGTCGGGTACGATGACGACAATGCGGTGCATCGGCAAGCGATCGGGCATAGGGGCCAAAAAAGCCTTGAAACGTCGTACAACGTGACACCATGTGAGGGGCATTCCCCACAGGGCTTCTGCCCCTTGGGGTCTTGGCGTCTTGGTGGTAAACGGTTCTCCTCTCCCCTTCGCGTCTTCGTGGTATTCGCTTCCACCGCTGAATCAGCCCATCGTTCCTGTGCCGAAGCGATCTGCCGTGGTATAATCGCCAGCGCATCCCGAAGCGCCGCAAGCGCCAGACACACGAACCTATGCACATCGTACTCAACGGCATGTTCTGGCCCGAGCCAAACACCGGCAGCGGCCAATATCTGCACGGCCTGCTCCAAACCCTGCCCCAGATGGCCCCGCAGCACCGCTACACCGTGGTGGTGCCGCGCTACCGCGCCTCGGGGCCGCTGCCCCAGGGCGGCGCGGTGGCGCTGGTCGAAGCCCCGACCCCGCTGGATGGCGTGGCTCGCCAGCTCGCTAAGCTGTGGTTCGAGCAGGTCGCCTTCCCCCGCACCGCCGCCCGGCTGCGCGCCGACGCCCTGTTTGTGCCCTACGCCGCCGCGCCGCTGCTGGCCCCCGCGCCGGTGGCCACCACCGTGCACGACATTATCTGGCAGCTGCTGCCCGAGTATCGCGGCAAGCGGCTGTTTCGGCTGTACGCCCGGCTGGTGGTGGCCGCCACGCGCCGCGCCGCGCGGATCTTCGCCGACTCCGAGCACACGCGGGGCGACATCATCGCCCACCTGGGCATCGCGCCGACGCGGGTGAGCACTGTGCTGCTGGCCGCCGGGCCGCAGTACCGCCCGCTGGATGTGGCCGAGGCGCGTGCCGAGGTGGCGCGTCGCTACGGGCTGGAGGGGCCGTTCGTGTACTACGTGGGCGGGCTGGACGCCCGCAAGAACGTGCCCACGCTGCTGCGGGCCTGGGCCGCGCTGGCCCGGCGCGGCGGGCTGGGCGGCGCGGCGCTGGCCGTGGCCGGGCGCGCGCTCTCGGGCGATAGGCTGCTGTTCCCCGACATCGACGGGCTGATCGCCGAGCTGGGCCTGGGCCAGAGCGTGCGGCGGCTGGATGTGCCCCGCGAGGATGGCCCGCTGCTCTACAGCGCCGCCACCGCCTTCGCCTTCCCCTCGCGCTACGAGGGCTTCGGCCTGGGGCCGCTGGAGGCCATGGCCTGCGGCGCGCCGGTGGTGTGCTCCAGCGCCAGCAGCCTGCCCGAGGTGGCTGGCGACGCCGCGCTGCTGGTGGGGCCGGATGATGTGGAAGGATGGGCCGATGCGATCGGGCGGCTGCTGGCCGAGCCGGGCCTGCGCCAGCAGCTGCGCGAGCGTGGCTTCGCCCGCGCAGCCCAGTTCAGCTACCAGCGCGCCGCCCGCGAGATCGTGAGCCAGATCGAGACCCTGCGAGGAACCAACTGATGAAAGTGCTGATGATCTCCCACTCGCTCGTGACGCGCTCGAACCACCGCCTGCCCGAGGAGCTGGCCCGCATCCCAGGGGTCGAGCTAGAGGTGTTCACGCCCGAGTGGTGGCCCGAGGAGAGCCGCAACGTGCGGCAGGAGAAGCTGACCGACCCCTACTACCGCGTGCGCCTGGGCCGCGCGTGGTTCCCGCGTGCGCCCCTGCCCAACGAATTTGTGTTCCGCAGCGGGCTGGCCAATGCCATCCGCCAGTTCCAGCCCGACCTGATCGACGCCAGCGAGGAGCCGTTCAGCGCGGTGATGGGCCAGATCCTGCTGCTGCGCCGGGCGCTGGCCCCCCGGTCGCGGCTGGTCTTCTACTCGTTCCAGAACATCCTCAAGCGCTACCCGCCGCCCTTCAGCACAATCGAGCGCTGGGCCTTCCGCGAGGCCGCCGCCGCCTGCGTCTCGGTGCGCGAGATCGGCGATGTGCTGCGACGCAAAGGCTACGCGGGCGAGGTGGCGATCAATCCGCCCGGGGTGGATGAGGCGCTGTTCCGCCCGCTGCCCGGCGTGCGCAGCGAGGTGCGCGCCGCGCTAGGCATCGCGCCCGAGGCGCAGGTGCTGGGCTACCTGGGCCGCCTCACCCCCGAGAAGGGCATCGAGGAGCTGGTGGGGTCGCTGGCCGAGCAGCCCGGCGTGCGCGCCCTGATCATCGGCGGCGGCGACCGCGTGCCGATCGAGACCCAGGCCCGCAAGCTGGGCGTGGCCGACCGGCTGGTGTTCACTGGCCCGGTGAACCGGCTGGACATGCCGCGCTACTTTGCGGCCATGGATGCGCTGACCGTGCCCTCGCGCACCACGCCGCGCTGGAAAGAGCAGTTTGGCCGGGTGGTGGCCGAGGCCATGCTGTGCGGCGTGCCGGTGCTGGGCAGCAACAGCGGCTCCATCCCCGAGGTTCTGGCGGGCAACGGCGTGATCTTCCCCGAGCGCAGCTCCAGCGCCCTGGCCGACGCGGCCTGGCTGGTGCTGGGCCAGCCGCAGTTCGCCCAGACCATGGCAGAGAAAGCCCGCGCCTACGCGCTGGAGCACTACACCTGGGGGCAGGTGGCCGCGCAGCGCCACGAGGTCTACCGCCGCGTGCTGGGCGAGGGCTAGCGCCCCTCACCAGACTCTCATCTGCGCGGCGATTGACAGTTACGAAAGTTCTTGCTATCATAAATGGCGGAAGGGGAGTAGCAACCCGCACATGTGCGGGTCGGTCTGTCGTCAGTACAGCGCAGCGCGATGAAACGTCGCCAAACGCTCGGCAGGCTGAATGTGCGTAGCACATCTCGCGAGACCTCCACGACACTCGATGCCGTGGGGTACTCGCTTTTTTTATACCCACGGCCAATCCAGGGAGGATTCTCAATGATCTGGCTGTGGGTCGGCTTTAACCTCTTCGTCCTCGCCATGCTCGCGCTCGACCTGGGCGTGTTCCACCGACATTCGCACGCCGTATCTGTCCGCGAGGCTGCCACATGGAGCGTGGTCTGGATCTCGCTGGCCATGCTGTTCAACGTCGGCATCTACTTCTTCTGGGGTCAGCTCGTGCCCGGCAGCACCCTCTCGAATAGCGATGCGGCGCTGTCATTCCTCACCGGCTACCTGATCGAGAAGTCGCTGAGCGTGGACAACATCTTCGTGTTCGCGCTGATCTTCGGCTTCTTCGCAGTGCCCGCGCACTACCAGCACCGCGTGCTGTTCTGGGGCATCCTGGGCGCGCTGGTGATGCGCGGCGCGATGATCGGCGTGGGCGCGGCGCTCATCCACGAGTTCCACTGGATCATCTGGATCTTCGGCGCGTTCCTGATCTTCACCGGCATCCGCATGGCTATGCACCAAGATGCCGAGATCCACCCCGAGAACAACCCGCTGATCAAGCTGGTGCGCCGCATGATCCCCGTGACCGAAAACTACGAGGGCGACCGCTTCTTCATCCGCCGCGCGGGCAAACTGCTGGCCACGCCGCTGCTGCTGGTGCTGATCGTGGTGGAGACGACCGACCTGGTGTTTGCGGTGGACTCGATCCCGGCGATCTTCGCGGTGACAAGCGACCCCTTCCTGGTCTATACCTCAAACGTGTTCGCCATCCTGGGCCTGCGCTCGCTGTACTTCCTGCTGGCCGGGGTGATGGATAAGTTCCACTACCTCAAGCTGGGCCTCTCGGTGGTGCTAGTGTTCGTGGGCGTCAAGATGCTGCTGCCCGACGTGAGCGAGCTGCTCACCGGCGTGTCGTACAAGATGCCCACGGCGCTCTCGCTGGGCGTGATCGGCCTAGTGCTCGGCGGCTCGGTGGTGGCGTCGCTGGTGCGCGCCCGCCGCGAGGAGTCTCGCGAGGCCGCTGGCAAGCTGGCGGCGTAGGGACCATTTACCACGAAGGCGCGAAGGCTCCAAGAGAAATATGCGCTCGCCGCCTGCTGGTTTTCCACCACATGGCCGCGAGCGCACCCTGAATAAGAATTTCCTTGTCGCCGCTGGCCATATCCGCCAGCGCGGGCGAGAAACTCTATCGATACAAAGGTCTAGGCATTCAGCTTCGTGCGATCAACACTGGCTGGAGGGAAGCTATGCATATCTGGAACACAGTGAAGACCACAGCCCTGCTGGCGGCGCTGACCGCGCTGTTTGTGGTGATCGGTGGGGCCGTGGGCGGGCAGACGGGCATGGTGATCGCGTTCGTGATCGCCGTGGCCATGAACATGGGCACCTGGTGGTTCTCCGACACCCTGGCGCTGCGTATGAGCGGCGCGCAGGAGGTGAGCGAGGCCGAGGCCCCCGACCTCCATCGCATGGTGTCCGAGCTGTCGGCGCGGGCGGGCATCCCCAAGCCGCGCGTCTACCTGATCGACAGCCCCACACCCAACGCGTTCGCCACGGGCCGCAGCCCCAACAAGGGCGCGGTGGCCGTCACCACGGGCATCGCCCGCATCCTCAGCTACGACGAGCTGGCGGGCGTGGTGGCCCACGAGCTGGCCCACATCAAGCACCGCGACACGCTGATCTCCAGCGTGGCGGCCACGGTGGCCGGGGCGATCACCATGCTGGCCGAGATGGCGCAGTGGGCGCTGCTGTTCGGCGGGCTGGGCGGCTCGGATGAGGACGACGGCGGCGGCGTGGCCGGGATGGTGGGCGGCCTGCTGATGATCTTCCTCGCGCCGATCGCGGCGATGATCATCCAGATGGCGATCTCGCGCGCCCGCGAGTACAGCGCCGACGCCGGTGGCGCGCAGATCCTGGGCGACCCGCTGCCGCTGGCGCGGGCGCTGGAGAAGCTGGAGCAGGCCGCGAACATCGTGCCGATGCAGGCCTCGCCTGCGACCTCGCACCTGTTCATCGTGAACCCGCTGCGCGGTGGCATCGGCAGCCTGTTCCGCACCCACCCGCACACCGCCGAGCGCGTGGCCCGCCTGCGGGCAATGGCGACCAGCGGGGCCGTGGCGGCGTAGGAAACGGGAGAACCGTTTACCACCAAGGCTCCAAGGCACCAAGGGGGCCGTTTACCACGAAGGCGCGAAGGGGAAGAGAGACAGGAGGGCACAATGCCCTCCTGTCTTTTTTGTTTGGGGAAAAGTGATTATGCGGCGTTTTGGTCTGATTGTTGGTCGTGGGAGATGGCCTTAGGGAAACAAAACATGGTAGCGCTGTTTTTCCCATGTTCCAACACCGTAGGGGCGGGTTGTATGCCCGCCCGCAGCACAAGCATTGCGTCTTTGTGCATCCTAATGCGCCGTGCCGAAGGCGCGTTGGCCGTTTTCCGCTTGCCCTGGGGCCTTCGCGCTTCCCTTGGGCCTTTCCACAACGAAGACCCCAGCCGCGCGATCCGCATCTTTTTCCCAAACACACCGCACACAACGAGCATAAGGCCCCAAAATCATCCAGAACCTTGGTGTCTTGGAGTCTTGGTGGTTTAACACCTTCGCGCCTCCGTGGTTCATTAGAATGCGAACAGGAAGGCCAGATCGTTGACGTTGGTGTTGGTGGGGCCGGGGCGCAGCAGGTCGCCCAGGGGCGCGAAGAAGCGGTAGGCGTCGTTGCGGGCCAGGTGGTCGGCGGGGTCGAGGCCGAGGGCCTGGGCGCGGGCCAGGGTCTCGCCAGTGACGACCGCGCCCGCCGCGTCGGTCGGGCCGTCGCCGCCGTCGGTGGCCAGGGTGACGAGCGCCACGCCGGGCAGGCCTGCCATATCGGCCACGGCGGCTAGGGCCAGCTCCTGGTTGCGCCCGCCCAGGCCGTCGCCGCGCAGGGTGACGGTGGTCTCGCCGCCCAGCACCACGCAGGCGGGCCGAGGCAGCGGGCTGCCGCTGGCGGCGATCTCGCGGGCCACGGCGGCCAGCAGCCGCCCAGCCTCGCGGGCCTCGCCCTGCAGGTAGGTGGTGAGCAGCAGGGTGCGCAGCCCGGCCCGCTGGGCCTGGGCCAGGGCGGCCTGCGCGGCCAGCGGGTTGCTGCCGATGATCAGGTTCTGCACCCGGGCCAGGGCGGGATCGCCGGGCTTGGGCGTCTCCTCGGCGTGGCCAGCGGCCCCGCGCCGCAGGTGCTCCAGCACGGGCGCGGGGGCTTGCCCCAGGAGTCCGTAGCGCTCCAGGGTGCCCAGCGCATCGGCGTAGGTGCTGGGGTCGGCCACGGTGGGGCCGGATGCGATCACGTCGAGCGGGCTGCCGACCACATCCGAGAGGATAAGTGCGGCCACGCGGGCCGGGGCGGCCATGCGGGCTAGCCCGCCGCCCTTCACATTGTCCAGGTGCTTGCGCAGGGTGTTGATCTCGCCGATGCTCGCGCCGCAGCCCAGCAGCAGCGCGGTGAGCTGCTGGATGTCGGCCAGCGACACGCCGGGCGCGGGCGCGGTGAGCAGGGCCGAGCCGCCGCCGGAGATCAGGGCCAGCACCAGATCGCGCTCGCCAGCGCCCGCCAGCAGCGCGGCGATCTGGCGCGAGGCGGTCACACCGCGCTCATCGGGCACGGGGTGGGCGGCATCCAGCAGGGTGATAGGCCCGGCACCATCGCCGGTGTGGCCGTCCTTCACCACCACCGCGCCGCCCGCCAGCAGGCCGCCCAGCGCCTGGGCGGCGGCGGCGGCCATGGGCGCGCCCGCCTTGCCCGCGCCCACCACCAGCACGCGGTCGATGCTGGCCCGCTGGTAGCGCACCCCGCCGATGGTGATGGCCTCGTCATCGACGTGCAGGGCGGCGCGCACAGCGGCGGCTGGCTCCACGGCATCCAGCGCTGCGGCCAGCACGCGGGCTATCGTCTCGCCGTGGGGGTGCGCCCGCAGCGTGTCGGTGAGCAGTCGGCTGTAGTCCATGGCGTGTGTTCCTTTTCTCTCCGGCGGTGCTTTTCTGTTCGCTATTGTATACGCTGATAGTTGGGAGTGTAGTTAAATATCTTGGAAACGTGCTTTTTGAGCTATACCACCGGTATGTCGACCGTAGGCAATGCTTGCAGCGTTGCTCGGTCGACATGGCTGCGGCCTCGATGGTGATGGTTGCTCGTGGTGGGTGGGTGGGTGCCCTACGCGGGCGGCGGCTAGGGGCCAGCCCCTAGCGACCCCGCGAGGGGGCATCGCCCCCTTCGAAGCCCCAATTTTTAGTGTTCCTATGCCGAATGCTGGCGGCTGGTGTTCGTGCATATGGCCATCAAACCTTCTGCGGCACCTTCGCCGCATGGGCCGGGTGGAATGAGAGATGTACTATTCCCTGCCCTATTTGTGCCCTTCGTGCCTTCGCGTCTTCGTGGTGACAAGCGGCACCTTCGCCGTATGGGCCGGGTGAGATGAGCGGGCGGGCACGAGACCCGCCCTATTATTCCATGCTCCCTGATTTTTGACCCCTATTTGTCCCTTCGTGCCTTCGCGTCTTCGTGGTAAATGGTGTTCTTAGTGCCTTGGAGTCTTGGTGGTAAAACGTTCTGCCCTACCAGCGGCCCTCGACCTGGGCGCGGATGAGGCGGTCGTAGACCTCGCGCACCTTCTGCATGGCCACATCGTCGAGCGGCGGCAGGTCGGCGGCGGCGGCGTTCTGGGCGGCCTGCTCGGGCGTCTTCGCGCCGGGGATGGCGCATGAGACCTCGGGGAACATGGTGATCCAGCGCAGGGCCAGCTGGGTCATGGTCGCGCCCTCGGGCACCAGCGCGCGCAGCTCCTCGGCGGCCTGCAGGCCCGTCTCGTAGTCCACGCCTGAGAAGGTCTCACCCTGGTCGAAGGCCTCGCCGTGGCGGTTGAAGCTGCGGTGATCATCGGCGGCGAACTGGCTGCTGCGGGATAGCTTGCCGGTGAGCAGGCCGCTGGCCAGGGGCACGCGGGCCAGGATGCCGACGTTACGCTGGGCGGCGGCGGCGAAGAACTGCTCGGCGGGCTTGAGCCGCAGCATGTTGAAGATGATCTGCACCGTGGTCACATTCGGCCACTCGATGGCGCGCAGGGCCTCGCTCACTTTCTCCACGCTCACGCCGTAGGCGCGCAGCTTGCCCTCGCGCTGCATGTCGTCGAGCGCGGCGAAGACCTCGGGGTTCTCGTAGACCTCGGATGGCGGGCAGTGGAGCTGGAGCAGGTCGAGCGCGTCGGTCTCCAGGTTGCGCAGGCTGCGCTCCACGAAGGCGGTCAGGTTCTGCTTGTTGTAGCCCTCGGCGGTGTGCGGGTCGAGCCTGCGGCCCGCCTTGGTGGCCACGGTGAACGGCTCGGGGCGCTCGCGCCGCAGCCGGGCCAGCAGCCGCTCGCTGCGGCCATCGCCGTACACATCCGCCGTGTCGAAGAAGTTCACGCCCGCGTCAAGCGAGCGGTGCAGCGCCGCCATCGAGGCCGAGTCATCCACATCGCCCCAGCTGCCGCCCATCGCCCACGTGCCGATGCTGATGGCCGAGACGCGGTAGCCGGTGCGCCCAAGCTCGCGATACTCCATGGTGAATCTCCTTGCTGTGCGGGGTTCGGCGGCACCAGCGCCGCCGTATGGCCTCCCCATCGCACATATTGTACCCGCGTTCGAGCGGATAGACCACGCGGGGCGGCGCTCCTCACGAAGGAGCAAGGGGAGGAGGGGGTGCGCCGCTTGATCGCACGCATCACGCTGCGGGCAATGATCGCAATGAGTCTTCTAGGGCTTTTCCGGGTTGATGAGGCGTGCTCGGGTGCGGCGACCCGAGCGTACGCAATGCTTTTAGTGTTGTCCGTTCGGCCCGACTGGTTGCGGCTTCGATGTTGATGGTTGCTTTTCGTTGGTTGGTGTGTGCCCTACGCGGGCGGCGACTAGGGGCCAGCCCCTAGTGACCCCGCGATGGGGCTGCGCCCCCTTCGAAGCCCCAATTTTGGGCGTTCCCGTGCTGTCATCTGGCTGCTGGTATTCGTGCATATGGCCATCAAAACACACGCGGCACCTTCGCCGCATGGGCCGGGCGGGTAGAGTTGGCACGATCTCTATTTCTCAAGATTTTGCGTCCCCTTGGTGCCTTGGAGTCTTGGTGGTAATGAATCTTCGCGTCTTCGTGATATTCGTTCTTTTGCGTTCTCTTGGGGGTCTTGACGCCCTGGTGGTCTGGTTCTTCCGCCCGAGTGGTTTGGCCATCCGGCGTGGTACACTGGCAGGGAAATAACAGAGTAAGGAGGGATGCGATGGCATTTACGATGGTGGGCGACATCCCGGTGTGGGGCGAGCACGACGAGGCGACGATCGCCCAGATCCAGCGCTGCGCCGCCGACGAGGAGGCCGCCGCCGCCGCGCTGATGGCCGACGGCCACAAGGGCTACTCCATGCCGATCGGCGGCGTGGTGGCCTACCGCGAGGCGGTCAGCCCCAGCGGCGTGGGCTACGACATCAGCTGCGGGCTGAAGGCGGCCCGCACCAACATCCGCGCCGAGGATGTGCGGCCCCAGATCGCGCAGGTGATGGACGAGGTGGCGCGCACCGTGGTGTTCGGCCTAGGCCAGACCAGCGGCCTGGCGCGCGACCACGAGCTGTTCGACGACCCGGCCTGGCGCGACCTGCCCGAGCTGGGCAAGCTGAAGCCGATGGCCCGCGAGCAGCTGGGCACGGTGGGCAGCGGCAACCACTTTGTGGACATCCTGGAGGATGAGGAGGGGCTGATCTGGGTGGCGGCACACTTCGGCAGCCGTGGCCTGGGCCACCGCACCGCCAGCGGCTTCCTGAACCTGGCGGCGGGCCGCAGGTTCGACGACAAGGCCCCCGGCGAGAGCATGGATCAGCCCGCCACGCTGATCTCGCTGCGCGACGATCTGGGCCAGAGCTACTGGCAGGCCATGGAGCTGGCCGGGCGCTACGCCTACGCCGGGCGCGACTTCGTGGTGCAGCAGGTGCTGGACATCCTAGGGGCCGAGGCCAGCGAGAGCGTGCACAACCACCACAACTACGCCTGGAAAGAGCGCCACGGCGGCGAGGAGCTGGTGGTGGTGCGCAAGGGCGCGACCCCGGCGTGGCCAGGGCAGCGCGGCATCATCGGCGGCTCGATGGGCGATATCAGCGTGATCGTGGAGGGCGTGGAGAGCGAGGAGGCGGCGCGGGCGCTGCGCAGCACGGTGCACGGCGCAGGCCGCGTGATGAGCCGCACCCAGGCGGCGGGCAAGCGCCGCTGGGCCAAGCGCGGCGGCAGACAGGTGCAGGAGCAGGTTAGCCCTGGGCTGATCAGCCGCGAGATGATGATGGAGTGGCTGGCCCGCGAGGGCGTGGAGCTGCGCGGCGCGGGCACCGACGAAAGCCCCCACGTCTACCGCCGCCTGCCCGAGGTGCTGGCGGCCCACGCGGGCAGCATTCGCATCCTGCACACCCTGCGCCCGCTGGGTGTGGCCATGGCGGGCGAGGCCGATTTCGACCCGTTTAAGGATTGATTTTTATTCTGCTGCTTCCTCTACCTTGATCTGTGAGGGCCGCTCAAGGTAGAGGGCTATGTTGCGTAGTAGAAAAAATCACCCTGAACGAGGCCTATGGCTAAGAACTTGTTAACAAGACTACGACTTCAGACGGATGCACGGTTCACTCGGATGGAGTATATACGTAGGTTTGGAATGAGCGTATACTGGTCTCAGTTCAATAGATATCGGTAGCAGCACGCACATCGCTTGAGCGCTACCACATCCCCCTCTCTCAGCCACCTTCGGTGGCTTTTTTGTTTTCTGCGCCATCCCCTGGCACGCTATGTGCTTTCTCCTCTGATCAGAACGGCAACGTAGTGACGAGAGGAGAATCCAATGACGTACGATCCGAATCGACCGCTGAACCCCACCATCAACGCCACCGCCACCGAGCGCCAGATCGACACCGCCGCCGAGCACGCCGACAGCGCGATCGACAGCACCGCCGAGAAGGCCAAGCAGCTGGTGCACACCGCCAGCGACAAGGCCGCCGATGCGGCCCACATCGCCGCCGACAAAGCCAGCGAGCTGAAGGATAAGGCCGCCCACACCACCGCCGATCTGAAGGACAAGGCATCCAGCGCAGCCAGCCAGGCGGCGGCCAGCGCCGACGCGGCCACCACCACGGTGGGCGAGAAGATGCAGGATGCCGCCACTATGCTGCGCGAGAAGGCCCCCAGCACCGGCAGCGTCGGCCAGGCGGCCAGCGCCACCGCCGACACCCTGGAGCGCGCGGGCAGCTACCTGCAGGAGAAGGATCTGCCCAGCATGAAGGCCGACCTTGAGGCCATCATCCGCCAGCACCCCACCGAGTCGCTCCTGATCGCCTTCGGCGCAGGCTTCCTGCTGGCCCGCAGCTCAAGGAGATAGGCCATGACCGAGCGCGAACCGTCCGTCGGCACGCTGGTCTCCAGCATCGTCGGCGATGTGCAGGCCCTCGCGCGCCAGGAGATCACCCTAGCGCGCGAGGAGATCCGCGAGGAGCTGACCACCGCCAAGCAGGCGGGCATCAAGCTGGGCATCGCGGCTGCGGTGCTCGGCGTGGGCACGCTCTTCCTGCTGATCGCCCTGGCGTTTGGCCTGAACGCGCTGTTTAGCTGGCCCACGTGGGCAGGCTTCACCCTAGTGGGCGTGGTGGCCGCCGTGGTCGGCGGCATCATGCTCGCGGCTGGCCAGAAGCAGGCCAAGGAAGTGCACCCTGTGCCGGAGAAGACGATAGAGACGCTGAAGGAGAATGCGGAATGGATAAAAGATCGGACGACATCCGACAGGATATAGAGCAGACCCGCGCCTCGCTCGATGAGAAGATCGACCTGCTGCAAAACAAGGCCAGCGAGGCGGTGGAGCAGACCCGCCAGATCTTCGATGTGAGCCACCAGGTCGCCGAGCGCCCATGGGTGGCGCTCGGGGCGGCAGCTATCGCCGGGTATGTGCTCGGCACCCTGGGCGAGGAGAAGCAGCACGCGACGGCAGCCTACACCGCAGCCGAGACACCGCACGCCTACAGCGCGCCGAAACCCTCGCCGGTGGATGCGATCAAGGACAAGGGCCGCGACGTGGCCGCGATGTTCGATGACGAGATCGAGATGCTGAAGCTGGCCGCGATGACCACGCTCACGGGCTTCCTGCGCGAGGCCGCGATCGAGGCGGTGCCCGCGCTGCGTGGCCAGATCGAGAAGCTGATGGGCCAGAGCGACGAGAGGCGCAGCGCCGCCCCAGGCTACGCGCGCTCCACCTCGCCCGGCAGCTCGATGGCCAGCGACACCAGCGCCGCGCGGATCAACAACGACGCCATCCCATCCAACAATCTCTACGGCAGCCCGCCAACCCCGACCGAGAAGGCCGAGCACGAGGGCTACTACCGCACCTATCAGCCAGATGAGGACGAGCGCGCGGTCGGCCACACCCGCTAGCCACAGCTTTCAGCGCAGCGCCCGAGCGACCCCTACGCTCGGGCGCTGCGCTGCCTACCCCTCGCTGCGCTGCTGGAACATGCGCGGCGGCACTACCCCCACTTGATCCATATACTTGCCGTGGCGGTCGTCGTAGGCCACCTCGCAGTCCTCATCGCTCTCGAAGAACAGCACCTGGGCGATGCCCTCGTTCGCGTAGATGCGGGCGGGCAGCGGCGTGCTGTTGGTCAGCTCCAGCGTCACATAGCCGCGCCAGCCCGGCTCGAACGGCGTGGTGTTGACGATGATGCCGCAGCGGGCGTAGGTCGATTTGCCCAGGCACACGGCCAGCACGTTGCGCGGGATGTGGAACAGCTCGACCGAGCGGGCCAGCGCAAACGAGTTTGGCGGAATGTCGATATAGTCCGCCTTTATGTCAACGAAAGAGCGCTCATCAAACTTCTTGGGGTCGACCAGCGAGTTAAAGACGTTGGTAAACACCTTAAACTCATCGGCCACGCGCATATCATACCCGTAGGACGAAAGCCCGTACGAGATGATCCCCTCGCGCACTTGGCGATCCACAAATGGCGCGATCATGCCCTGCTCAAGCGCCATCTTTCGGATCCAGCGATCCGCCTTAATGGACACAGCTGTGCTCCTTCTAGCTTGGTTTAAGTGGGCGCATTATACCCGCAAACCAACGACCGCCATACATACGGTCCAACAGAGGCTGTATGGGTTGTGTCTACTGCCCATGGATGCCTTGGTGGCGAATCTTTTTCCTACGCGCTTTCCTAGTATTCGTGTCCCTTTTGTCCCCTTGGTGCCTTGGTATCTTGGTGGTAAAAATCTTCGCTATCGAGATTGCAGAATCCCGCGCTTCCCACTACAATAGCCCTCGCTTCATCAGCCCCACTAGCCCTGCAAGGAAGGCGCGCTATGGCCAAAAAGCGCATCACGGTGGTCAACGACCACGCCGAGTTTCTCGCCCTGCTGTCCGAGTTTCTAGAGGAAGAGGGCTACGAGGTTATGACGCTCCCAAAGCATCAGGGCGCGTTCGAGCAGATCAAAAACAGCAAGCCCGACATCGTGGTCTGCGACCTGATGTTTGACAATATCCCCGCCGGGTGGGCGCTGCTCGACATGCTCTACCTCGACCCCGCGACCCGCGATATTCCCATGATCCTGTGCACCGCTGCCACCCAGGCGATGACCGAGATCATCCCCTCGCTCACAGCCAAGGGCATCGTGTGGCTTGAGAAGCCCTTCGAGCTTGAGAAGCTGCTGGCGATCTTGAGTAAGATCGAGACAAACCCAGCGGCGAAGATGCGCCGGATCAGCTCGGCGGAATAGTGCAAAAAAACAGGGCCGCGCGGCAGGAACTATCCCGCCGCGCGGCCCACACCGCAGCCGCTAGGCCCAGCGGCGCAGCAGCCGCAGGCCGTTGGCGCACACCAGCAGCGTCGAGCCCTCGTGCCCGACCACGCCCAGCGGCAGCGGGATGTCGCCGAGCAGCGCGAACACCACCAGCACGGCGATGACCGTGAAGGCAAAGCCCAGGTTCTGGCGCACCACCCGCTGCCCGCGCCGCGCCAGGGCCAGCGCGCCCGGCAGCTTCGACAGTTCGTCGCCCATCAGCAGCACGTCGGCGCTCTCCAGCGCCACATCGGTGCCAGCCGCGCCCATGGCCACGCCCAGCGACGCCGTGGCTAGCGCGGGGGCGTCGTTTACCCCGTCGCCCACCATCGCCACCGGCCCATACTTGGCCTGCAGCTCCTTGATCGCATCCACCTTCTGGTTGGGCAGCAGCTCGGCGCGGATCTCATCCACCCCCAGCGCGCCGCCCAGAGTCTGTGCCACCGTGCGGTTGTCGCCAGTGAGCAGCGCCACATGGATGCCCGCCTCGCGCAGGCGGCGCACCGCATCGGCGGCCTCGGGGCGCACCGTGTCGGCGATCGCGATCAGGCCCCACACCGCCTCGCCATCGCCCACGGCCACCACCGTGCGGCCCTGGCGCTCCTGGGCATCCACCTCCACCGCCACATCGGGCGTGAGCGTGAACAGCGAGGGCCGCCCGATCCGCATGCGGCGACCGCACACCTCGGCGCTCGCGCCCGTGCCGGTGGCCGCCTCGAAGGCGGTTGCCTCGGGCAGGGCCACCTCGCGCTCCTGCGCACCCTGCACGATGGCCTTGGCCAGCGGGTGCTCCGAGGGCTGCTCGATCGCTGCCGCCACCGCCAGCAGCCGGAACTGGTCAGGCGTCAGATCGCCCAGCTGGTCGTCGTGCGGGCGGGCGTGGCACGCGAGGCACGGCAGGCTGGCGGGCAGCCGCCCCGGCCCGCCCACGGGGATGATCGCCACCACGCCGGGCCGCCCGGTGGTGAGCGTGCCGGTCTTGTCGAAGGCCACCACCTTCACCCGCGCCGCCGCCTCTAGGTGCCGCCCGCCCTTGAACAGCACACCGCCGCGCGCCGCGCTGGCCAGCGCCGAGAGCAGCGTGGCCGGCACCGAGATGACCAGCGCGCAGGGCGAGGCCACCACCATCAGCGTGAAGGCGCGGTACAGCGTGGTGGAGAGATCCCAGCCTAGAAACACCAGCGGGATGAGGATCGCCAGCAGCGTGATGCCGACCACCGCGTAGGCGTAGTACTGGCCGATCACGCGGTCGGTGAAGTCCTGGCTGGCAGCCTTCTGCTCGCGGGCCTCGCGCACCACCTGCACGATCCGCGCGAGCGTGGAGTCGCCCACCGGCGTAGTCACCCGCACATCCAGCGCGCCCTGGCCGTTGATCGTGCCCGCGAAGGTGCGGCTGCCCACGCGCTTCTCCACCGGCATGGACTCGCCCGTGATCGAGGCCTCATTCACCGCCGACTCGCCCTTCACCACCGTGCCGTCGGCGGGCACCTGCGCGCCGGGGCGAACCAGCACCACGTCGCCCACCACCAGCGCCTCGACTGGCACGCTGGCCAGGATGCCGTCGCGGTAGACCTCGGCCTCCTTGGGGGTCATGTCCAGCAGGGCGCGGATGGAGGCGTGGGTGCGCCCCATCGCGTAGGTCTCCAGCGTATTGGAGAGCGAGAACAGGAACATCAGCACTGCGCCCTCGCGCGGCTGGCCGATCCAGGCCGCGCCCACGGCGGCGATGATCATCAGGAAGTTGACGTCGAACTGGCGCTCCTTCAGCGTAGCCCAGGCCTCCTGGATGCTGTAGAAGCCGCCGCTGGCGTAGGCCACGGCGTACATCGCCCAGATCGCCGCCTGCGGGATGGCCGGGAACGACTCGCCGACCCACCCCGCCACCGTGGTGACAAGGCAGAGGATGGTGAGACGGATCATCCAGGGAAGCTGGGCGATCTCGGCCTCTTCTTCAGAGAGCTGCGTGCTGGGCACCACACGCCCCGGCGCGCCCTGCTGAATCACATGTGCGCTCATGGCTATTCTCCCTCCTGCTGAAGCACCTGCCGGTCGTCGGGGGCGAGCTTGACCAGCAGATCCTCGCCGAGGCGCGCGAAGATCCGCTGGGCGAACAGCTCCATCCAGATGAACTGGCGGGCGATCAGCACCATGTTGGTGTTGGTCGTCACGGTGGCGGTGGTGGTGGCGTGGCCGCTAGAGATCAGAAACTCGCGCTCATCCGCCACCACGATCATGGTCTCCTGCATCCGGTGCAGCTCGGTCTCGCGGCGGGGGTGGCGCACCACCTGCCCGGCGGTGAACGGCGCGCCGCCGGTGAGGATCACGCCCAGTTGCACGCCGCGCTCGGCTGCGCCGCCCAGCAGGTCGCGCAGCTCCTCCACATCCGGGTCGGAAAGCACCAGCATCAGCTCAGTCTTGGCGCTGGCGATCAGCTCGGCGGCGTACTGCAGGGCCTCGCGCCGCCCGCCGAAGTTCCAGAGCCGCCCCTCATCCTGCTGGCGGTACAGCGGCTGCAGCCGCTCGCGCAGCGAGGCCACGCGGGACTGCATCTCCTGCTCGTAGCGGTCGAGCAGGGTGTCGGGCGGAACCGGGCGGTAGAGCGTGGCCTTCTCCTCTTGGGTCTTCAGGGCCGCGCCGCGCGCCTCAAGCCGCCCCAGCGCCTCGTAGACCATCGAGCGCGGCACGCCAGCGGCCTTGCTGATCTGGTAGCCAGTGGTGGGGTGCTCGCGCAGCAGCGCCAGGTATACTTTGGCCTCGTACTCGGTCATCCCAAGGGCGAGGAGCTGATCGGTAATGTCCATGGTTTCTCTTTAGTAATCTTTTTCCGAACTACTACGAGAAAGTATAGCGCCGCCCCAGGCAGATGTCAAGTAAGAGTTTAGCTTATTTGGCTTTCTGATCAGAAATATTAGACACAATGTAGGCATAATGTTAGCCTGTACTAATAAAGACAAATGAAATTGTTTTTATTCAAAACCATGCCTCTTGTGCAGAAACACTTTACACTTTCCCTCGCGCCCAACCCCGTGCAACACAAAGCCCCCAGGTGCCCAAGGCACCTGGGGGCGGGTAGACAGGAGCCGAGCGCTAGTCGGCTGGCTCGATATACTGCGGCGGCACGGCCCGCGCCAGGAACACGCCGCTGTCGGCCTGGTAGAAGGCCAGGCCATCGGCGTGGGCGGCGGCGGCGCGGATGCGCAGGATGGTCGGCTCGGGGTCGCGGCGGCGGCCCGTGAGCGCGGCCAGCGCCAGGTCGTCGGTCATATGCACATACTGGCGGTTCATAGGCCGCAGGCCCTGGGCCGCGATCGCCGCCACAAAGCGGCGGGCGGTGCCGTGCAGCAGCAGCGCGGGCGGCTGCACCTGCGGGTAGCTCACCTCGGCATCCAGCGAGTGGCCGTAGATCGCGCGGATGTCGCCATCCACGATCTCGTAGCGGCGCTTCTGCTGGGTGGCGATCACCTCCTCTAGGTCGGCCAGAGTCAGGCTGGCCCAGCCGCGCTGCCGCCGGAGCGCGGCCACTAGCTCGTCGGCGGGCACAAAGCCCTCGGCGTCCAGCCGTAGGCCAAAATCGCCCGCGCGATGGCGCAGGACCAGCGCTAGCATCTTTGAGAGGCGCGTGCGCTGCGTCTCATCCATCATATTCCTCTCAGTCCAGCCGCGCCACCACCTTGACGCCGTTCGAGGCCATGTGGTGCAGGAACAGCACATGGTGGAGGTCGGCATCGTGGGCGTAGATGCCCAGCTCGCTGGCGGTCGCCACCGGCGTATCAAACGTATCCACAATATCGGCGGGCACCACCACAGTGCGCTCGATGCCCAGCGCATTGGCCTCCAGCCGCAGGTGCATGGCCGCCTGGTAGGCGCACAGGTCGCTGCAATCGCCCACCACGATGAAGGTGTCCAGCTCGGGGATGGTGTCCACCCACATGCCCAGGCTGGTGCCGATATGCGAGTTGATCGAGCCTTTGGGGAAGATCGCGATCTCGCTGTAGAACGGCAGCGCCTTCAGCTCATCCACCGCCTCGCTCTCCTCGGTGCCCACGATGCAGTGGGGCGGGTAGACCTGGAACTCGGGCGAGTCGGGCGCGTGGGTGTCCTGGGTCAGCGCGAAGTGGCGCACACCCAGCGCGTAGGCCCGCTCGAACAGCGCAGCGATCGGCTGGGCGATCCGGCCCACGCGCTCGCTGGCCAGCGGGCCAGCCTTGCAGAAGCCGTTGATCACATCGATCGAGATGATCGCCACCTTCTCGGGCCTGCCCGCGATCAGCTCCTCCAGCGACTGTGGCCCCAGGCCGCCATACCAGCCCTCCAGGTAGCCCAGAAACGGCTTCGAGCGCTCTGCAAGATTCAGCGATGGTGTGGTCATACACTTGCTCCTTGTTTTGACTGCTCATCCAGACGGGCCTCGCGCCAGCGGAAGACAAACTGCTCGTCGCCCCGGTCGCGGGCGAAACGGTAGAGGGTGGTGGGACGCCCGCGCCCCTCGCGGCGCATGCCGGTGTCCTCCAGCACGCGGGCATCCTTGATCTTGCGGTAGAAGTTGCCCTTGTCCAGCTTCTCGCCCAGGATCTGCTCGTAGATCTGCTTCAGCTCTAGGATCGAGAAGATCTCGGGCAGCAGCTGGAAGGCCAGCGTGGTATACTCTAGCTTGGATCGCAGCCGGTCGGTCGCGAGGCACAGGATGCTCTCGTGGTCGAAGGCTAGCGCGGCGGGCAGCGCCGCCACGGGGAACCAGCGCACGTCGGTGCTCTCATCCGAGACCCGCAGCTGCTGCGACTCGGCGCGGATGATCGCCATATAGGCCACGCTGATCACGCGGGTGCGCGGGTCGCGCCCAGGCGTGCCAAAGGTGTAGAGCTGCTCAAGGTAGAGGTCGTGCAGGCCGGTCTCTTCCTCTAGCTCGCGGCGGGCGGCCTCATCCAGCGACTCGTCGATGCCCACGAAACCGCCGGGGATGGCCCAGTGCCCCTCGTACGGCCAGTTGCCGCGCTCGACCAGCAGCACATGCAGCTGGCCCGAGATCAGGGTGAAGATCACCACGTCGACCGTGACGGATGGGCGGTCGTAGTGGGCTGGGTCGTAGTTTTCGGCGGTTTCTTTCATAGGGAGCGCTCCTTAGTGTCATATTGACACTAATTATAGACCTCCACCCCGCCCTTGTCAAGGCCCCGCAGCAGCAAAGAGCAATACTGCCCATCCTATCCTAACTTCCCCTCTCCACTTTTTTTTGCCCTGCGCGCCCTCGTGCTCTACCGCCCTTTTTATCCCCTTGGTGCCTTGGAGTCTTGGTGGTAAAAAACCTTCGTGCCTTCGCGCCCTCGTGGTAAACGGTTCTTTTGTCCCCGTGGTGTCTTGGTGGTAAACGGTTCTTTTGTGGCCTTGGTGCCAAAAAACCTCGCGCCCGCGTGGTAAAATCGCACCGCCCAACTTGACACCACCCACAGATACTGGTAGTATAGTGGCGTGTCACGCGGGAGTGGCGCAATGGTAGCGCATCTGCTTCCCAAGCAGAGGGCTGCGGGTTCGAATCCCGTCTCCCGCTCCACCTACGGAAAGAGCCAGCAGGCGTGCCTGCTGGCTCTTTTTGCATGGCCCGGCGCAGAATTGTAACTGCGAAAAACTCATGGTAAAATAGGGGCCATTCGGCGTGCGAAGAGCACGCCAATCATTTAAACTTGTGCCTTAGCACTCTAGCAGTGCGAGTGCTAAAATCCCATGAGCACGCTCGGATACGAACCAAGACTTTGTAGTTATGGCGGAGCGTCGACGATGTCAGCAGAATTAAGCGAGCGGCGGCGGCTTATCCTCAAGCTGGTCGTCCTAGAATTCATCGACACCTCGACCCCGGTAGCATCGGAGCTGCTGGTGCGAAAGTACAGCCTGCGCGCCTCCAGCGCCACCATCCGCAACGAACTGGCCGCGCTGGAGGACATGGGCTTCCTGACCCACTGGCACACCTCGGCGGGCCGCGTGCCGACCGATGCAGGCTACCGATTCTTTGTCGAGAACCTGATGGACTGGGCACCGCTGCCCGCCAGCGAGCAGCGCACCATCCGGCATCAGTTCTACCAGGTTCGCACCGAGCTGGACCAGTGGATCCAGCTTGCGGGCGCGGTGCTAGCCCGCACCGCCCAGAACGCCTCGGTGGTGACGCCGCCGCGCGCCTACCAGTCGCGCTTCAAGCACATCGAGCTGATCTCCATCCACGACACCACCATCCTGATGGTGCTGGTGCTGCACGACGGCACCATCCGCCAGCAAACGCTGACGCTGGACACCGCCTTCGCCCAGGATGAGCTGAGCCGCCTGGCCGCCCGCATCAACGAGCGGCTCTACGACGCGCCGGTGGCCAAGATCGAAGAGGTGCGCCACCAGCCGGTGCTGCTGATCTCGGGCGCGGGCGAGCTAGAGGGCCTGGTGCTGGAGCTGGTGATCAAGGCCATGCGCCAGTTCGAGGATCAGTACAACAGCGACATCCACAGCGACGGCCTGATGGAGATCCTCTCGCAGCCCGAGTTCAGCCAGGTCGAGCGCATCCGCCAGATGGTCGAGATCCTGCAGAGCGGCAAGGGCCTCAGCCCGCTGATCATGCAGGCCATGGCATCGAGCAACGGCGTGCAGATCGTGATCGGCGGCGAGCACGAGCGCGACGAGATGCGCGAGTACAGCGTGGTGCTGGCCCGCTACGGCATCAACGGCGACATGGCCGGGGTGCTGGGCGTGATCGGCCCGACCCGCATGGCCTACCCGCGTACCATCTCGGCGGTGCGCTACCTCTCGGCGGTGATGAGCGATATGCTCACCGACCTCTATGGAGAAGGTAAGGCGTAGCGCTGTCGCAGCCTACGCTCTGATTTTGATAAGGAGTGGACCGTACTATGACCGACCAGCAAACCAACCCCGAGGAGACCCCGGTTGTCGAGGGCGAGGTGGTGAGCGCCACCAGCGAGCAGGATGCCCGGATCGCCCAGCTGGAGCAGGAGGTCGCCCAGTATAAGGATCAGTTCCTGCGCGCCAAGGCCGACTTCCAGAACTACAAGCGCCGCACCGAGCAGGAGCGCGCCGAGCTCATCCGCAGCGCGAGCGCGGGCCTGCTGCTGAAGCTGCTGCCGGTGGTGGATGACATTGACCGCGCTATCGGCAGCGTCACCGCCGAGATCGCCGACTCGCAGTGGTACGGCGGCTTCAAGCTCATCCCGCAGAAGCTGCGCACCCTGCTGGAGAGCGAGGGCGTGGCCGCCATCGAGTCCGTGGGCCAGGAGTTCGACCCCAACAAGCACGAGGCCGTGATCTACGACGAGAGCGGCGAGGGCGAGACCACAGTGGTGGTGGCCGAGCTTCAGAAGGGCTACACGCTGCGCGACAAGGTGCTGCGGCCCGCCATGGTGAAGGTCGGCAAGGCGTAGGAACAACCATAGGCAGAGAGCAAGGGCAGCGCGCCAGCGCATGATCCCGCTGCTCCCTGCCTTTTTCTGCTTTTTTGGAGAAATACATGGCACGTATTATCGGCATTGACCTTGGCACAACAAACTCGGTGGTTGCGGTGATGGAGGGCGGCGAGCCGGTGGTCATCGCCAACGCCGAGGGCAACCGCCTGACGCCATCGGTCGTGGCCGTCAACAAATCGGGCGAGCGGCTGGTGGGCCAGGTGGCCAAGCGCCAGGCCGTCACCAACCCCGAGAACACCGTGTTCTCGGTCAAGCGCTTCATGGGCCGCAAGCTGAGCGACACCCACGTGCAGCGCGACCGCGAGCTGGTGCCCTACCGCATGACCGAGGCCCCCAACGGCGACGTGCGCGTGCTGATGGGCGGGCGCGAGTACTCGCCCCAGGAGGCCTCGGCCATGGTGCTGCAGAAGCTCAAGGCCGACGCCGAGGCCTACCTAGGCGAGACCGTGACCCAGGCCGTGATCACGGTTCCGGCCTACTTCAACGACAGCCAGCGCCAGGCCACCAAGGACGCGGGCAAGATCGCCGGGCTTGAGGTGCTGCGCATCATCAACGAGCCGACCGCCTCGGCGCTGGCCTACGGGCTAGACAAGCAGGGCAAGGATCAGGTGATCATCGTCTACGACCTGGGCGGCGGCACCTTCGACGTGTCGGTGCTGGAGCTAGGCGACGGCGTGTTCGAGGTGAAGGCCACCAACGGCGATACCCACCTGGGCGGCGACGACTTCGACCAGCGGATCGTGGACTGGCTGATCAGCGAGTTCAAGAAGGAGAGCAACATCGACCTGCGCACCGACCGCACGGCGCTCCAGCGCCTGAAGGAGGCGGCGGAGAAGGCCAAGATGGAGCTTTCCACGGTGATGCAGTCCGAGATCAACCTGCCCTTCATCACCGCCGACGCGACCGGCCCCAAGCACCTGAACCTCACGCTCTCGCGATCCAAGCTGGAGCAGCTGGTGGGCGACCTGATCGACCGCTCGATGGCCCCGGTGCGCCAGGCGCTCTCGGACGCGGGCCTGCGCCCCAACGACATCGACGAGGTCATCCTGGTGGGCGGGCAGACCCGCATGCCAGCGGTGCAGGAGGCTGTGCGCAAGTTCTTCAACAAAGACCCGCACAAGGGCGTGAACCCCGACGAGGTGGTGGCGATCGGCGCGGGCGTGCAGGCCGGGGTGCTGGCCGGCGAGGTGACCGATGTGCTGCTGCTGGATGTCACCCCGCTGACCCTGGGCATCGAGACCATGGGCGGCGTGATGACGCCGCTGATCGAGCGCAACACCACCATCCCCACCCGCAAGAGCCAGACCTTCTCGACCGCCAGCGACAACCAAAACAGCGTCGAGATCCACGTGCTGCAGGGCGAGCGCGCCGAGGCCCGCTTCAACAAGTCGCTCGGGCGCTTCGTGCTGGATGGCATCCCCGCCGCCCCGCGCGGCGTGCCCCAGATCGAGGTGACGTTCGACATCGACGCCAACGGCATCGTGAACGTGACCGCGCTGGACAAGAACACCGGCAAGCAGCAGAAGATCACCATCACCGCATCATCGGGCCTGAGCGACGACGAGATCGCCCAGATGGTGCGCGACGCCGAGGACCACGCCGAGGACGACAAGAACCGGCGCGACCTGATCTCGGCCCGCAACAGCGCCGACGGCCTGCTCTACAACGCCGACAAGACCCTGCGCGAGCACGCCGACAAGATCGACGAGACGCTCAAGGCCGAGCTAGAGGCCAAGGTCGCCGCGCTGCGCGGCACGCTGGACGGCGAGAACATCACCGAGCTACGCAACAAAACCGCCGAGCTATCCGTCGCACTACAGCAGGCCGGTCAGGCCATCTACGGGGCACCCTCGGAAGAGGGTGCGGTGGAAAACGAGCAGAATAGCTAGCAAGCGGCACAGCCCCGCGGGCCCCCCCAGGGGGGGGGGGCGCCCCCGCCCCCCCGGGCCAAAACCAGTGTGAAAAG